>NZ_SMTB01000036.1:0-26325 GCF_006864105.1 Acinetobacter sp. RF14B
TTGCTGGCAGGCCTGTGGGCGGAGGGTGAAACCGCAGTCACAGAGCCTGAACCAACGCGCGACCATACCGAGCGTATGCTGCGTGCTTTTGGTTATGAAGTCAAAACCGAAGCTAACCGTATTTCCCTACAAGGTGGCGGAAAGCTTGTCGGTACGGATATTCAAGTACCTTCCGATATTTCTTCTGCGGCTTTCTTTATGGTGGGCGCCGCTATTACTGAAAATGCGGATATTACTCTTGAAGCAGTGGGGGTTAACCCGACACGTACCGGAATCATTGAAATTCTGAAACAGATGGGTGCGGACATCGCTGTTGAGAATGAACGTATCGCAGGCGGTGAACCGATTGCGGATATTCGTATTCGTGGTACACGTACCTTAAAAGGAATTCATATTCCGGAAGATCAAGTGCCTCTGGCGATTGATGAATTTCCTGCGCTATTCATCGCTGCAGCTTGTGCTGAAGGCCGCACTATCCTGACGGGTGCTGCTGAGCTACGGGTAAAAGAATCAGACCGTATTCAGGTCATGGCTGATGGTTTGCAAACAATGGGGATTGACTGTACGCCAACAGAAGATGGCATCATTATCGAAGGTAAAGGCAAGTCAGGCGAATGGTCAGCTATCTTTGAAGGCGGGGAAATTGAATCACATCATGACCATCGCATTGCCATGAGCTTCTCGATTGCAGGTCTGCGTAATTCGGGTGTAATCAAGATTGTTGGGACTGAAACGGTGGCAACCAGCTTCCCGACCTTTACTCAATTAACTGCTCAAGCAGGTCTGACGATTGACGTAACAGAATAATTTCTGAATTTGTGTAAAACAGCCAAGCTTTTGCTTGGCTGTTTTATTTATATTGGCTTATGCTAAACCCATACAACAAAAAAGCCATTTGGAAGTAGTGATGCGAATATTAAAATTTATGGCCCATGCTCAAGGTCAGCAGCAATTACAGGATCATCATAAAACTCAGCAATACATCGCGCAATTGCTTGCTGGTGAACTGGGTAAATATGGTTTTCAGACCTTGCCACAAAGTGGAGGGCAGGTGGCGGTGGCGGTTGAAGATCATGAACTGCCGCTTTCTGTCAGCTGTGAGACCCAGGACAGTGAAGGACACTTTATTTGTGAGATTGCATCCTATCCTGATGAAGAACAGGACTGGCTAGAGCGTATTGCCGAGCGGAGCTTGCTGAATCAGCTGGCGCAGGCTGTAGAAGCTTCATTAAAAGAACAGGAAGGCTTTAGTGGTTTTGAATGGAAAGACTAATCGAGAAGCCGGATCATAAAATGCTGGAAAGATATAAAAAACCTCATCTGATATGAGGTTTTTTTAAAAATTAGCCTAATGTTAGAAAACGGGCCATAGCGATCCGCAATTGTTTGAGATAGCCGGTAAAAAAATGGTTTGCTCCGGGTAAAACCGTCACTAGATGACGTTGTGGTTTGGCCCAGGCCATCATGTCGGATAATAGGGTAATATCATCCGCTTCGCCATGAATGAATAAAATATCTCCTTTAATATGAGGGGTTTCATAGTGACGAATACCTGCAACAGTTGCAGTGGGTAAGCCGCATAAAATGGTTTGACTTGGTTGTAGCTCTACAGGCAGTGCAGCATAGCTTTTCGCAATAACATGGGCACCGAAGCTAAAACCGCCTGCATAAAAGGGTAAGCCAGTGTGCTGCTCACGTGCGTACCGGATAATTTCCAGTACATCATCCGTTTCGCCATAGCCATCGTCATGCAGACCTTCACTTTGACCAGAGCCACGGAAACTTGGACGATAAACTACACAACCGCGTTCCAGATACATTTGTGTTAACAGAACTGGAACTTTGTGCTGTGGAGTACCGCCTTGCAATGGATGAGGGTGGCAAACAACCGCGAATCCTTTCACTTCACCTTGAGGATAATCCACAAAAACTTCAAGTTGTCCCACAGGACCCTGAAGGAAAATTTGCTCGGACATGGGAGAATCGATTCATTACAGGAGTGTGGCTTATTTTAACGATTGTGGTCAGTAAAAACATGAATTGGAATTAAAATAAGTTGGCTGATATAGTGTGATTAATCACTTTTTAACCAGGTTAATCATGCTTGCACTCATTTCTCCTGCAAAGACCCTCGATTATGCTTCAAATTTACCGACAGATTCTTTTACTCTACCAAGATTGCTTGAGCGTTCACAAGAGCTTGTCGACCTTAGTCGTAAGTTATCTGCTTCAGAAATCGCCACATTAATGAGTGTGAGTGAAAAAATTGCCCAGTTAAATGTAGGGCGTTTTCGTGACTGGCAGCCCGATTTTAACTTGTCGAATGCCCGACAGGCGATTTTTGCCTTTAAAGGCGATGTCTACACCGGCCTGGATGCTTATAATCTGAGTGATGCCGAGCTTGCTCATGCCCAGATACATTTACGCATGTTATCCGGTTTATATGGCCTGTTACGCCCCCTAGATTTAATGATGCCTTATCGTCTTGAAATGGGGACCAAACTGGCAAACACACGCGGCCATAACCTGTATGACTTCTGGGGCAGTATCATTACTGATCAGATTAATGCCGATCTGGCAGCGGCCAATTCAGAGTTATTGGTCAATATTGCTTCAGATGAGTATTACAAGTCCGTCAAGGAAAGCCAGATTCAGGCACACATCATTAAGCCGGTATTTCTAGATCAGAAAAATGGAAAATATAAGATCATTAGTTTTTATGCTAAAAAAGCCCGTGGTCTCATGGCTCGTTTTATTCTGGAAAATAAAATTGAACGGATTGAAGAGCTTAAATCTTTTAATAGTGAAGGTTATTATTTTGATGCGGACAGTTCTTTAAAAGGCGAATTGGTCTTTAAACGTGATGAACAATTAGATCGCTAATTTCAGAATCGGCTCACTCTACTTTAACGGTATTTGTATCAAGTGGAGTGAGCTTAAGTTAAATAAATAGCTGATTTATAGGGAGCTGTTAAATATCGTTAGATCAAATAGTGTCAAGAACAATATCCTTAATACTGTATAAATATTATTAATATAGGAAATTATGTACTGTATTTGAAGGATTTTTTTGGAGACTCAATGCAGATAAAATGAAGAGGGTTTTAATGGTTTATATTGGAACAGATTTTACAGGTATTTAATTTCTAAAATATAAATAAATATTTGATCTTCCTCATTTTAATATTACTAATGTATGGTATGAAATACGAGAAATAGATAGAAATAACGAAATTAATTAGATAAGTATTCAGTAAATTTTTAATCCAATAATTGAAAGCAGGGTTACAAAACTCACGCTTTATCGGGTTAAATGTAAACTAAGTCACATATTTGTTAGGTTTTTGTTAGTATTGCTGTGATCGGGTAACAAAGTGGTTACAGAAAATGAAAACTTGCACGATTCCTATTTTTATAATCATTGTCAGTCTACTGAGCTATTATGTGCATCAGCAGGCACAGTTGAAAAGATATACAGAAATCCATCAAATTTTAAAGGAGGTTCAGCATTCACAGAAATTACTGGATTCTAATCGTCATCGGGATTAGATCGGAATTTTTATTTATAATTAAAACAATAAAGTTAAACTAATTAAAAATAAATAAATAATAAATAAGACAAAATTAAGAAAAGACTGAAGCTGGACAGTTTGAATTTTAATAAATTATAAAATCAAAGAAGTAATAAGAAATCAATGTGTTATAATCTGAAAAATATAAATTTGGGTCGGCTTTTAGCTTTTTAAATGTCTGATCCGGATGAGGAAAAAGCTGCATAAAAGTTATGCAGCTTTTTTGTTTAAGTTGTTTTTGGGTGTTTATGGCGCGGTCCTTCTACTGTTGCTGTTGAAATATTTTGATCCGTCAGAGAGTAATGCTGGCATATTTATTGCTCACAAATCTTTAAGATTAATGAGGTATTTGATGAAATCTCATGAATCTGGCGGCATGCTCAAAGCATAAAATTTACTTCATAGGGGCTAGGTCATGGCGACTCCTAATCCATCTTCAGAAAATATGCTGGAACGTCTGTTTAAGCTGAGTGAGAACAAAACCAGTTTCCGTACAGAAGTTCTGGCTGGTGTAACTACATTTTTAACCATGTGTTACATCATTATTGTCAATCCAATGATTTTATCCGAAACCGGGATGGATCATGGGGCTGTCTTTGTTGCAACCTGTCTTGCAGCGGCTATTGGCTGTTTTGTGATGGGTTTAATCGCAAACTATCCGATTGCACTGGCACCGGGTATGGGGCTCAATGCCTTCTTTACTTATTCTGTCTGTCTGGGAATGGGGGTGCCTTGGCAAACCGCATTGGGTGCGGTATTTGTCTCGGGGCTGGTCTTTATTGCGATCAGCCTGTTCAAGATTCGAGAGGCAATTGTAAATGCGATTCCAATGTCGCTCAAACTGGCGATTGGTGGGGGTATTGGTCTATTTCTGGCGCTGATTGCCCTCAAGAATGCGGGAATCATTGTTGATAATCCGGCTACTCTGGTCGGTTTGGGAGATTTAAAGCAACCTTCAGTATTGCTGGCTTTATTTGGTTTCCTGATGGTGGTGGTCATGCATCACTTTAAGGTGCGTGGTTCAATTATCATCAGTATTCTGGTGTTAACCGCAATTTCTGCTGCAATGGGCTTAAGCGAGTTTAAAGGCGTTGTAGGTGCGGTACCTTCGATTGCTCCAACCTTCATGCAAATGGACTTTGAAGGCTTGTTTACCGCAAGCTTGATTGGTGTCATTTTTGTTTTCTTTCTAGTCGATCTGTTTGACTCAACTGGTACGTTGGTTGGCGTTTCTCATCGCGCAGGCCTACTAAAAGATGGCAAGTTGCCACGTTTGAAAAAAGCATTATTTGCCGACTCGTCCGCCATTGTTGCCGGTGCTGCATTGGGTACATCGTCTACAACCCCTTATATCGAGTCTTCTGCAGGTGTCGCAGCGGGTGGTCGTACCGGCTTAACCGCAGTAATTGTTGGTCTGTTATTTATTGCCTGTCTGTTTTTTGCCCCATTGGCACAATCAGTGCCCGGATTTGCCACTGCACCTGCCTTATTGTTTGTGGGTGCATTGATGATTCAGGGCATCGTACATATTGACTGGAACGATATTACAGAAGCAGTACCAGCATTTTTAACCATTGTATTTATGCCATTTACCTACTCAATTGCAGATGGTATTGCAATGGGTTTTATCAGCTATGCATTGATCAAGCTCTTGACCGGTCAAGCGAAGACCGTACCTTATATGGTATGGATTGTCGCTGTGCTGTGGGCCATTAAATTTGCGATGTTTGGTGGTTAATTTTTCTATATTTGGAAAGGGTGTAAACTCGGTTTGCGCCCTTTTTTATTTTCGGGATTTATGAGGAATCGTGATGAATCATCTTGAGTTGATCCGTGCTTTGCCTAAGGCGGAGCTGCATGTGCATATTGAAGGAACATTTGAACCTGAGCTGATGTTTGCAATTGCGCAACGTAATAAAGTTGCCATTCCATATCAATCGGTTGAGGAAGTTAAACAGGCTTATAATTTCCATAATTTACAAACATTTTTAGATATTTATTATGCAGGCGCAAATGTGCTGATTGATGAGCAGGATTTTTATGATCTGGCTTGGGCATATTTTGAAAAATGTGCAGAAGATCATGTGGTGCATAGCGAAATATTCTTTGATCCGCAAACCCATACTGACCGTGGTATTGCCTTTGCAACGGTAATCAACGGTTTGCAAAAAGCCTGTGAAGATGCAAAAACCAAGCTGGGGATCACCTCACATTTAATCATGTGTTTCTTACGCCATTTAAGCGAAGAGGCTGCATTTGAAACTTTGGAGCAGGCTTTAGCTTATAAAGATCAAATCATTGCTGTAGGGCTGGATTCCAGTGAAGTCGGGCATCCGCCTGCTAAATTTGAACGTGTCTTTGCCAAAGCCCGTGAAGCTGGTTTTCTGGTGGTGGCGCATGCGGGTGAAGAAGGGCCGGCAGAATATGTCTGGGAGGCTTTGGATCTGTTAAAAGTCAACCGTATCGACCATGGCGTGCGTTCAGAAGAAGATCCGGAACTGATGCAGCGCCTGATCGCTGAAAAAATGCCACTGACGGTTTGTCCATTATCCAATCTGAAGCTTTGTGTAGTAGAGAATATGCAGCAGCATAATATCCGCCGTCTATTGCAGCAGGGTGTGCATGTCACTGTCAATTCAGATGATCCATCCTATTTTGGTGGCTATATGAATGATAATTTTATTGCCATTACTGAAGCGCTGGATTTAAGCCAGGAGGAATTGAAACAGTTGGCGATTAACTCTTTTGAAGCTTCATTTATGTCTGAGACTGAAAAGACTCAATGGATTAGCAAAATTCATGCACTCGCCTAAGACCTAAAGCCTGCAAAAAACAGGACATACGCTGTCTTTGCTGGCTCAATTGAATGAATTGAACATGAAATTAAAATTATTGTGGCCAATGATTGCTGCTACCCTGATGAGTTCTGCTTGTAGCGATACAAGCATGGCCGGGAAAGCCCTGAAGCCTGTCATTGAATATCAGTGTGGCCAAGAGCTGAAAAGTTCTAAAGTCTGGAAAATAAGCACTTATCTGATGAGTGAATTGCAGCAGCAGAAACTGGAACAAGAAGTGTGTGGCTGCATTGGTGAACATGCGCTGAAAGATATACCGGCTACGACCTTATTAAAAGCCACTGTGGATGAGGAACTTAAGGCTGAGCTGACCAAGCAGGCGCTTGCCAATAGCCTAAAAGGCTGTGCCACTGAGTATCTTCAAAATAAATAGCCTAAGTTATTAGTGCTATTTATTTGATTCTGCAATTATTGGGGGGCTGTCATGCTCTTCCGCACATGGTCTTTATTGAAAAATTGATGTTTGAGCGCCACTGTAATATGACTGAGCAATCAGACTGCCAGCATTCAGGATAGCCAGATAGCTAGTGGTTTGACAATACTAGTCCTGGCTGGGTTTTCTGAAATCAGAGCAGGCACATTAAATAAATATAAAACAGGCGCCGGATAGCCTAAGCTCTAGTGATATGGGCAACCAGTAAGATGCAGGACAATTAACAAGAAATATAAAGCCAGATGACCACATGTGCCATTTTTCATTAAAGGAGACATGCTGGCAGGCAGCTCGGGCTACGATAAAAATAATGTCATGATCCAGTGCAGCCACTGTGTTGTATATGGGTAATGTTTTGCTTTGTATGCTGTTATTACCAAGTTGGAAAGATAGCCAGATCCGTGTCAAACACAGGGGAGAGCAGTAATTCCAAATCTGCAAGGCTGTCCGTCGCTTTCATGTCGCATTTGGCTGGCTGCAGATTAGGTTGTTCTCTTTGATGAATAGCGGCTGGCGCTGTAAGCTTAAACTGAGAAGATCAGGCATGAAACCTAGGAAATATTGAGAGTATTGTCAGACTTCATAAAATCTGAGAAATTTTTAGCTATATAAGCAAGAACAAAGCATTGCTTTGTTCATGGCGCAGGAGGATTAGTATGTTTTTTACTGCTACCTCATTATGAGACATTCATTTAGAATGACTCAATTTCCTGCCTCATTCCTTATATCAGCTAAAAAATCTTGCGAGATATCTTCCTTACTTCGCAAACAGGTGAATGATTAACAAGGTCTAAGCAGTTTTGTTATTTTTAGATTCCTTAATCATTGGAATTTCGGCACAATACCCCATATTTTTCTATTTGAAAAAGGACATCCTGATGAAAAAAATAGTAGCTGTGATGGCTCCCCTGGCTCTGCTTCTTTCTGCATGTGCAGCTACAGGTCCAGAGAACACCCAGCCAAGCACAAGCCAGCAATTGGGTACGACAGCCTTAAAAATTGCAATCAATGCAAAATGTACAACTGAATTGAATAATGTGCCTGCTTGGCAGACAGTCACCCGATTGATGACGGCTACGCAAAAACAGGAAGTCCAGACAGAAATCTGTGGCTGTGTGAGTGAAAAAGCACCACAAAGCGTGACAGCCGTTGATTTGGCAACAGCTGCTATTGATCCTGCTGCGCGCGCAACAATTGTAAGCAATGTCGTAGCAAAAACGATTCACGCCTGTGTCGCAGAAGCTGTAAACTAAGCGGCAATGAAATTTGAATAGGCTGACAGGTACAGCCTATTTTTATGGGAAATGAAATGAAAATTGCTGGTGTAGATGAAGCAGGGCGGGGTCCACTGGTGGGATCTGTGGTGGCTGCGGCTGTAATTTTGGATCCGGATAATCCGATTGAAGGCTTGAACGATTCTAAAAAGCTCAGTGAAAAGAAACGGGAAAAGCTTTTTATCGAAATTCAGGAAAAAGCCTTGGCTTGGGCCATTGCAGAGGCGTCAGCAGCTGAAATTGATGAACACAATATTTTACAGGCCTCATTATTGGCGATGCGCCGTGCCGTAGAAGCTTTAAATCTCCAGCCGGATCATGTGCTGGTGGATGGTAATAAAGTCCCTCAAGGTCTGATGATGAGTTGTGAGGCGGTTGTAGGAGGAGATGCTTTACATGCTGAAATCTCCGCAGCCAGTATTCTGGCTAAAGTCAGCCGTGATCGCCAGATGCTGGAGATGGACCAGAAATATCCGCAATTTGGTTTCGCCAAACATAAGGGCTATCCGACCAAAGCGCATTTTGAAGCCATTGCTTTACACGGTGTCATTGATGAACACCGCCGCAGTTTTGGGCCGGTAAAGAAAGTATTGGCAGCTGTACTTGAGCAGCAGCAAGCAGTTTAAATCTTGATTTATACTGGGCTAAACGGCATAAAAGCGAAGGCAGATAAATTTAAAGCGGCTTTAAAGCCGCTTTATAATGGACACTTAATTAACGGTTAAAGTTATTGGGTGTCTGATTTTCATCTTCATACGAAGGTTGATAATCCTGATCGATATGTTGAAGATGTTCATGCATCGCGCGTTCATGCTGGATACGTTGGTAAATCTCTTCACGGTGCACAGAGACTTCTTTCGGAGCATTGACCCCAATACGAACCTGATTACCTTTTACGCCAAGTACAGTCACACTGACCTGGTCTCCAATCATTAAAGTTTCCCCGACACGTCGAGTCAAAATCAGCATGTTTTTCTCCTTGCAAAACGCAAAACCTGCAATTTATTGATGTACTAAAAACACAACCTAAAATCACAAAAATAAAATTTGAACTAAAAAAAGCCTGTTAGCTAAGCTACAGATTTGAATCTGTCCAAATTTACAAAAAATTCCTTAGGCTTAATATAACAGAGCCACTATAAAAAAAACTATAGTGGCTCTGCATTTTTGTAGAGATTTATAAAATACTGTCAGACAAACACAGTATTTTGCAGGTTCTCTTAAGCGCGTGCGTTAGATTCACCTTGTTCGCGGTCTAGACCGAAGGCAGTGTGCAGCGAACGAACGGCAAGCTCCAGATAATTCTCTTCGATGATCACAGAAATTTTGATTTCAGATGTAGAGATCATCAGGATGTTGATACTTTCATCTGCTAGAGCAGTGAACATTTTGCTGGCCACGCCTGCATGAGAGCGCATGCCTACACCAACAATCGATACTTTTACGATGTCATCACGAGTTGCCACTTCACGTGCACCAATTGCACGGGCTGTTTCTTCCAAAATAGCTTTGGCTTTGGCCAGTTCACTACGATTAACAGTAAAGGTGAAGTCCGTTGTACCATCTTCTTCAACGTTCTGGATAATCATATCCACTTCGACATTGGCATCACCAATTGGCTTCAAGATTTTAGACGCAATACCGGGTTCATCAGGAACACCTAAGATAGTCAGTTTTGCTTCGTCACGATTAAATGCGATACCCGAGATGATTGGCTGTTCCATATTGTCTTCCGATTCAGTAGTAATAAGAGTTCCGACGTTATTTTTGAAGTCTTCGTCAAATGCGCCATCGTCCTCATTATCAAAGCTTGATAATACGCGTAAAGGTACCTGGTACTTGCCTGCAAATTCAACAGAGCGAATCTGTAGAACTTTAGAGCCTAAAGACGCCATTTCCAGCATTTCTTCAAAAGAAATACGGTCTACTTTTTTCGCTTTAGGTGCAACACGTGGGTCCGTGGTATACACGCCGTCAACATCTGTGTAAATCTGGCATTCATCGGCTTTTAATGCAGCAGCAAGGGCAACACCCGAGGTATCAGAACCTCCACGGCCTAAAGTGGTTGTATTGCCATTGGCATCAAAACCCTGGAAGCCTGCAACCACAATTACACGGCCTGCATCAAGGTTCTCGGTCAACACGGCAGTATCGATAGACTCAATACGTGCCTTGGTGAACGAACTGTCAGTTTTAATACCAACCTGGCGACCGGTAAGGGAAGTCGCTGCCACGCCAATTGAGTTGAGCGCCATCGCCAACATGGAAATCGTTACCTGCTCACCCGTAGAAACCATCTGGTCAAGCTCACGTGGGTCAGGGGTTTCGGTAATGGCCTTCGCGAGAGCAAGCAAGCGGTTGGTTTCACCACTCATAGCAGATACAACCACAACCACCTTGTGGCCATGGTCATGCCAGCGCTTCACACGACGAGCAACATTTAAAATGCGCTCGGGAGTACCCATTGAGGTACCGCCATATTTTTGAACGATTAATGCCATAGTTGTTCCATCTAAACCATGACCCTGATGTACCTATCAGAGTCAGTTACACAAAATGAAGTTTTTTATTTTGCTTGCAGCCAGGCTGACAGGTCAGCCATGACAGGAGCAAACTTCTCGTTAAGTGGCGCGCCACCTTGTGCCAAGTCAGGTTTACCACCACCTTTACCGCCTAGCTCAGTCGCCAGATGTTTGATGATGTCACCTGCTTTAATAGACGCAGTAAAGTCCTTCGCTACAGATGCGATCAAGCTGACCTTGTCACCCTCTACACCTGCAAGCACAATGACTGCATTTTCTAATTTTGATTTCACACCATCATGTAGGTTGCGGAGTGATTTGGCATCCACGCCTTCAACAGTGGTAATCAGTGTTTTGCGACCAGCAAGTTCTTGAACCTGGCTTAACAGTTCGCCCGCTTGTAAGTTCGCCAGCTTTTGATTGAACTGTTCAATCTGTTTTTGCAGGCGGGATGCTGTATCTACCAGTGCTTCAACTTTTTCAATCGTTTGATCTTTCTGTGCTTTTAACAGACCATTAATGGTGTTGATGTCGCGGTCTGTTTTTTGCGCCACTTCTATTGCTTTAGTGCCGGTCACTGCTTCGATACGACGTATACCCGCCGCAACACCACCTTCAGAGGTGATTTTAAACAGGCCGATGTCACCTGTGCGTTTGACGTGAATACCGCCACACAGTTCGATCGAGAAGTTTTTCTCATCAATCACTGAGCCCATAGAAAGTACGCGAACTTCATCACCATACTTTTCACCAAATAGCATCATTGCGCCTTTGGCTTTGGCTGATTCAATGTCTAGAAGCTCAGTGGTCACGGGAGTGTTGGCAATTACTTCCGCATTCACAAGACGTTCAATTTCTTGCAGCTGTTCAAATGTTACAGGCTGGTCATTGGCAAAGTCAAAACGCAAGATGTCAGAGGCAACCAGGGAACCTTTTTGTTGAACGTGTGAACCTAGAGTTTGGCGCAGGGCAGCGTGTAACAGGTGAGTTGCAGAGTGGTTGCGTGCAGTGGCTGCACGGATGTCCGCTTTCACTGTCGCTTCTACGTTTTGAGTAACTTTTAAGTTACCCATAGTCACAATACCCTGGTGTACAAATGCACCGCCCGATTTTTTGGTATCTTGTACTTCAAAAATGCCTGTGTCGTTTTTGAAGAGTCCTGTATCACCAATCTGACCACCGCTTTCTGCATAGAACGGTGTCTGGTTGAGTACGATGAGTGCTTCATCGCCTTCAACGACTTCATCAACCTGTTCACCATCTTTATAGATTGCGATGATTTGACCTTGGCCTTGAGTGGCATCATAGCCGTCAAACAGGGTTTCACCTTCAACTTTAACCACGCTGTTATAGTCGATGGCAAATTTACCCGCATCACGTGCACGTTGACGTTGTGCAGCCATTTCGACATCAAAGCCAGCTTCATCAATAGTCAAATCACGCTCACGCGCGATATCTGCAGTCAGGTCGGTCGGGAAGCCGTAGGTGTCATAAAGCTTGAATACTACTTCGCCCGGAATAACTGAACCTTTTAGGTTTGCCAGTTCGCCTTCAAGTAATTTCAAACCTTGTTCAAGTGTTTTTGCAAACTGTTCTTCTTCTTTCAGCAATGCAGCTTCGATACGTGCTTTGTTGGCTTCAAGTTCAGGATAAGCTTGACCCATGATTTCAATTAAAGGTTGCAGCATTTTATGGAAGAATGAGCCAGTCGCACCCAGCTTGTTACCGTGACGAACCGCACGGCGGATAATACGGCGCAGTACATAGCCACGACCTTCATTAGATGGGTTGACACCATCAGCAATCAGGAAGCAGCAAGAACGGGCGTGGTCAGCCACGACTTTTAATGAAGCAGGGTACTGAACTGGCGTGCCTTTATCGGCAGCTTCAGCTTGAAGTGCGGCAGTATCCAGACCAATGATTTCAGCCGCAGCTTTTAACAAGTGCTGGAACAGGTCAATTTCGTAGTTGGAATTCACATGTTGCAGAACAGCAGAAATACGTTCCAGGCCCATGCCGGTATCTACAGAAGGTGCTGGAAGCGGGTGGAGCACGCCATCTGCCGTACGGTTGAACTGCATAAAGACGTTGTTCCAGATTTCAATGAAACGGTCGCCATCTTCTTCAGGTGTGCCTGGCAAGCCGCCCCAGATATGCTCGCCATGGTCAAAGAAGATTTCAGAACATGGACCGCAAGGACCGGTGTCACCCATCGCCCAGAAGTTGTCTGATGCGTATTTTTCGCCTTTATTATCACCAATACGAATAATACGGCTTGCATCTAGGCCAATTTCTTTGTTCCAGATGTCGAAGGCTTCGTCATCGGTGTGGTAGACAGTGGCATACAGTTTATCTTTAGGCAGCGCCAGCCAGTCGTCACCTGTCAGGAAGTCCCAGGCAAATTTGATCGCATCCCGTTTGAAGTAATCGCCAAAAGAGAAGTTACCCAGCATTTCAAAGAAAGTATGGTGACGTGCGGTATAGCCAACGTTGTCCAGGTCATTATGTTTACCGCCAGCACGGACACATTTCTGTGATGACACGGCACGCACATAGTCACGCTTTTCAAGCCCTAGGAAGCAGTCTTTGAACTGGTTCATCCCTGCGTTGGTAAACAGCAAGGTAGGATCATTGGCCGGTACCAGAGAACTCGAAGCGACACGTGTATGCCCTTGCGATTCAAAGTAACGCAAAAATGCTTCACGAATTTCAGCTGATGTCATAAAACGAGTACTCACAACCAAGTCACTCCATAATTTCTGGTTTGGCTAAAAGCAGGACAGTCTGACAAGAGGGTAAGTTCTTTGCTGCCGTGCAGGCTTAAATTTTTAAAAACGCCAAATTATAACGGAAAATGGCTGTTCGACCAATCATTTTAAAATCAATTGCTATGATTTATTTGCAGGGGCAGGCCGGAGATTTTCCAAATCAAAACTTATAAAGAAGAATATGACATTTCAGGCTTTTTTGAGCAGACAGAAAAACAGGATTTCTGAATACGGTCTGTTTGATCGGAAATGGAAACATCGAAAATTCCTATTTTCCCTAAAGTTTTTGCGGTACTGTGAGAGAAATCCATTAATATAGAAGCGTTTTTAATATCGGCACATAAAAGGTTAGGTCATGCAACGAGTGGCAATCAATGGGTTTGGGCGTATTGGACGAAATGTGCTGCGTGCCTGGTTTGAAAATCCGAAAGCTTTTAATTTTGAGATTGTTGCCATTAACGATATTGCCAATGTCGAAACTTTACTGCATCTGTTCAAGTATGATTCAACGCATGGCCGTTTTCCTGGACAGGTGGACTTAAGCTATGATGCTGAACATATTTATCTGCATGTTGCCTATCAAGAGGCGTGCTTAAAAGTCCAGGTCTTATGCCAGGCCAATCCGGTGCAGTTGCCGTGGAAAAACCTGGAAGTCGATGTGGTGCTGGAGTGTACGGGGCTGTTCCGTTCCCGTGAAGCTGCGACCCAGCATATTCATGCCGGTGCAAAACGTGTGATTATCGGGGCGGCACCCTTCGATACGGTAGATGCCGCGATTGTATATGGCGTTAACCATCATGAGGTCAAAGTGTCTGACCAGATCATTTCCAGTGTTTCCTGTACCACACAGGCTTTGGTTCCCTTGGTGAAAATCATTGATGATGCCTTTGGGATAGATACCGCCCTGATGACAGAGATTCATGCCGTCACCGCAGATCAAAGTGTACTGGATCAGGCGCATCGTGATTTAAGACGTGCGCGAGCTTCGGGACAGAATATTATTCCGACCACTTCAAGTGCGCTCGGTGCCTTAAAACAGGTCATGCCGAAAATGACTGACCGGATTGATGGATATTCAATACGGGTGCCAACCATTAATGTGGCTGCAATTGACTTGACCTTTATTTCTCAGTTGCCGATTACTGAGCACAACTTAAATGAAGTGCTGATCAAGGCGGCGCGTCAGGACTTTGCCGAGATTATGTCCGTCACTGATGAGCCTTTGGTATCTTCGGATTTCAACCATTCGCCTTATTCGCTGATCGTAGACCTGACCCAGACGCTGGTCGTTGGGCATCAAGCCAAAGTCTTTGCCTGGTATGATAACGAATGGGGATATGCCAACCGTTTATTAGACCTCTGTGAGTCTTTTCAGTCACATTAAGTTTATTTTACAAAAGCACCCTGAACCGGGTGCTTTTTGATTAAAAGGCAGATAACAAGCAGAGAGGCAGAACAGGAGTGAAGCAATTGATCGAAAAGCACTGGATTTATGTATAAAAGCTCTATGAACTACAGGTTTTTTGGTTAAGATAAGGATAATTAAATGAAATAAGAGCAACGATACGATGTTGATTTGGGGATTTATTATACTGTTGACTGTGGCTGTCATTTTTCTGATCTGGTTGCAATTCAATAATAATGATTATTCAACTGCTGTACAGGGGGTACCAGTTGAAGATAAGGTGGCACATTTAGAGGAAAATTTAAAAAAGACCTTGGAAATCGTTCAGGATCTGGCAAAGAAAATGCATGTACAGCAGGAAATGTTGGATCAGACTACGGCCAAGCTACAAAAAGTGGAGCTACAAAATGCCGAGCTGGTCAGTTTGCTGGCACAAGTGGTTGATCTGAAAAAATAACAAGAAATAAATCCATTTAAAAAGTGACCAAGGTTACCCGATTTGTTTTGGAAAATCTTCGGGAAGTTTTTCCGAATATTACCCTTTAAATAATTTTAGAAACTTTAGAATGAAGCGGCCTCGGTATTCGCCGGCTCAATTTGTTATGGCAGCTGAGAATTAAAAATCTTGCTGAGCGCCTCGTTTTAGTAGTCGATATTGAGATCAAAACTCATATATGGAGCACTAATTTCAGCTGTCGCCATCTGGTGTGAGACATTCGGTATACTGATTATTCACAATTTTTTTGATTGCTGATGCGCTTCTAGCTATGTTTTTCAATAGAGTCTTTAAACTTTTTAAGTTTACGTTATTCATCCTGTCGCGGTTATCTAGTGGCATGATAACGCTTGTGATGAATCAATAGGAGTAATGATATAAGTGACTTTCTGTCGCTTATCTACGCCGTAACCATTGGTTGAGCCAACTTGGTCTAGACTTATACCTATTTGTACCTAAGTCTTGCTACCTAAGTCGTTCCAGCTCGATAAATTGCATATCACTGATTGATCGGTGGAACCCCAAGTTTAAAGCCTACTACCGGAGTTTCAGTTTTATTGTCATCTTCCTCTGGCCATCTGGATGAAATCTGGGTGCTATCTTCATTATTTTGAGTGGAAGAATCTCTGGCTACTGGATTTTGCGTAGGAATTGCAGGGGTATTGGGATTGCAGACAGTTCATAAAGCAATAAGATGGAATCGTACACAGCTCATGATCCTGTTTGGCATAAATATCTTTTTTATCTATAAACTTGAATAGAATCAGGATCGTATGTAAAACGCTTGATTTTTTGAATGGCTCATTTATTCAGCTCGCTCTGATCTGGTCTAGGCGCGAGAGCGATTAACCTAAGTCGACTGCGAAAATTATAAAATTTGCGATGCATAGGCAAAACTATCGTGTTAGACTAGGAGAAATCGGGTGTGTTCCCGATTTTTTTATGCGGATTCGTTCCGCGCTGACAAGAATTTAGGTTTACAACATGCCCATTTCAGAGACATGGTTATTACCTGATGGTGTAGCTGATGTATTACCAGAACAAGCGCAAGTCATTGAAACTATGCGTCGTCAATCACTGGATTTCCTTGCATCTCGAGGTTATCAGCTGGTCTACACGCCATTTATTGAATACATCGAATCTCTTTCTTCTCTTTCAGAATCGAATCAAGATTTAGATCTGGCCACTTTTAAAGTCATCGACCAGCTTTCAGGTCGTTTGCTTGGTGTGCGTGCCGATATGACACCACAAGTGGCACGTATTGATGCGCATGTACATCCAGTAGAAGGCGTGGCGCGTTATTGCTATGCAGGTACAGTACTTCATACCAAGCCTCAGGGTTTTAATACCACGCGTGCGCCTTTGCAGTTAGGTGCGGAATTGTTTGGTTCAGACAGTATTGATGCTGATGTGGAAATGGTTGATTTGATGATCAGCCTGATTCAGGAAGCTGGTGTGGCTGAAGGGATTCATCTGGACTTGGGTCATGTCGGATTATTCCGTAGTATGGTAGCGCAAGCCGGTCTAACTAAAGCAGACGAGCGACGTTTGTCTGATCTTTATCAGCGTAAAGCCTTGCCAGAACTGCAGGAATACACTGCAGGCTTGAATTTCGGACAAGATTTCTATGCATTGGGCCGTTATGCAAGTGATCTTGATGCATTGCAAGCCCACTTAAGTGAAGACGTGCTGGCAAACCCAGACTTTAAACAGGCCTTTGACGCTTTATTCAGTACGAAAAATGAAGTGCAGGCCCGCTGGCCAAATTTACACATCGGTGTGGATGTCGTGGAGCTGCGTTCATATCACTACCATACTGGCCTGATGTATGCTGTGTATGCGCCGAATCGTGCTGCCGCACTGGCACAAGGGGGGCGTTATGACGGAATTGGTCGACACTTTGGTCGTGCACGTCCTGCAACAGGTTTCTCGTGCGACTTATATGCATTGAGCACAGGTAAATTTAAAGCTATACAGGTTGTCGTAGCGCCAAAAGGCACCGATACAGCACTTGTGGCGGCCATTCAAAATGCGCGCGCTCAAGGCTTAAACGTGATTCAGTTATTAGGTAATGATGAATTGAGTTCAATTCCGTATGCCACTCACCAGCTGGTGAATGCAAACGGTGAATGGACTGTCAAAACCATTTAAATCGCTAGGCTCAGCATTCATGTCGCTGAGCAAAGCTTTCAATTTTAACAGCATGATGTAATGAGGCTATTATGGGCAAGAATGTTGTGGTACTTGGTACCCAATGGGGCGACGAGGGTAAAGGTAAGATCGTCGACCTGCTCACAGATCAAGCGGCTGCGGTAGTTCGTTATCAAGGCGGACATAACGCAGGTCATACTCTCGTGGTTGGTGGTAAGAAAACTGTATTACACCTCATTCCATCTGGTATTTTACGTGAAAACGTACTGTGCTTAATTGGTAATGGTGTGGTTCTTTCTCCTGAAGCCCTCATCAAAGAGATGGATATTCTTGAGAAAGAAGGTGTACCAGTTAAAGAGCGCTTACGTATTTCTCCAAACTGTCCATTAATCCTGCCGAACCATATTGCACTTGACCAGGCGCGTGAGAAAAAGCGTGGTAATGCGAAAATTGGTACGACAGGTCGCGGGATCGGTCCAGCATATGAAGATAAAGTGGCTCGCCGTGCAATCCGTGTGGCTGACCTGGTTCGTGGTGGCGAGCATCTGACCGCACTGCTGACTGAGCTGCTTGAATACCATAACTTCCAGTTAACCGAATTCTACGGTGTAGATGCAGTTAAACTTGAGGATGTGCTGGCGCTTTGTGACCAATGGCGTGAAGTTGTTGCACCGCTGGTAATTGACGTCACTGGCGAATTGCACAAATACCGTAAAAACGGTGACAACATTATGTTTGAAGGTGCGCAAGGTTCACTGCTAGACGTAGATCACGGTACTTATCCGTACGTGACTTCTTCAAACACGACTGCGGGCGGTGTAAGTTCTGGTTCAGGTTTAGGACCATTACATCTGAACTATGTGTTGGGTATTACCAAGGCATATACAACCCGTGTGGGTGCAGGCCCATTTCCGACTGAGCTGATCTATGATGCAGCGAATGATACAGGTGATGCTATCGGTAAGCACCTGGGTACGGTAGGTAATGAATTTGGTGCATCTACAGGCCGTCAGCGTCGTTGTGGCTGGTTCGATGCAGAAATCCTGCGCCGCTCGGTAGAGGTTAACTCCCTTTCTGGTATTTGCTTAACTAAACTTGACGTTCTGGATGGTTTGGAAGAAGTGAAAATTTGTGTGGGTTATGAGGCGGCTGATTCGGGTTGTGTCGGTTCTTCTGATGCGCTGGCATTTGAAACCTTAAAGCCAATTTATGAAACCATGCCAGGCTGGAAAAAATCAACTTTCGGAGCCAAATCGCTAGACCAGTTGCCACAAGCAGCAATCAACTATGTGAAACGTCTGGAAGAGCTGATTGAATGTCCAATCGACATCATCTCAACAGGCCCAGACCGTGAAGAAACTATTGTTCTTCGCCACCCGTTTGAAGCTTAATTTAAGCCAAGAATGATAAAAAAACCCTGTGGATTCACAGGGTTTTTTTATAGAAAAATATTATTTTTCAGGCTTTAAAATAGTTTGAGAATATTAAAAATCATGGTCTTGTTCAGACTAAAGTTAATTTATTCCGTTATGTGTAAAGCGTGAAGCCTTGCTAGAATAAGAGCACGATAAAATCTGGAATGCAGGATGCATAAAAATATTTCAGGAACCATGTTCTATTCACTGCTGTTTGCCATGGGCGGTGCTCCGACCATTGCCATGCTGATTATTCGTGCCCAAACCCAAGACCCTGATATTATTTATGGTGCATTCATTGGTTTAAGTGTCATTATTGCCTGTGTACTGGTACCGGTAATTTTGCTGCAAAATGGGGTACTGTTTTTTAAGCGTAAAAGTGTCGTTCTGGAAGAGAAAATTAGACCGCTCTGTCAGCTGTATTTGGGTTTAAATGTCGCCTGTCTGGTCTATTGGCTAGCCATACAGTATTGGGGTTAAAATTACATAAATTATAAGAAGATGAAGTAAATCAACGTTTAGTTGTTACAATCTTTCAACTATAATTTTTTACAAGATCAATTAGCTTTTGCTTAAGGTGGAAATGATTATAATGAAAAATAAACTTTTATGCGCGATGAGTGCCACAGCAGCTATTACTTTGTCGGGTTGTACAACTATTGCGGATATGGCGGGCGCAGACACGGTCACTTTAAATGCCACCGCTTCACAAAGTTATAATGCCATGGTGACAGATGCCAGAGCAAAAGGCCAGTTGGACACCAGCTCTGCTACTTATAAACGTATCAATACGGTATTTAACCGTTTAAAGCCTTATGCGAACCAGATGAATCAGACGGGTACACCATTTCAGTGGCAATTGGCTGTACTTAAATCTGACCAGGTAAACGCTTTTGTGGCGCCAGGTGGTAAGGTAGTATTTTATACCGGTATTGTGACCAAGTTGAATCTGACTGATGCTGAAATTGCCGCAATTATGGGGCATGAAATGGTGCATGCGCTAGAAGAACATTCTAAGCAGAAAATCGGTGCGCAAGCCTTGACTGATCTGGCACTAGGCATTGGCCTGAGTGCAGCAGGGGTTGGACAGGGCGGAGCAGCCGTTGCTCAGTTAGGCAGCCAGATCGGTATAGGCTTGCCATATTCACGTAATCTTGAAAGCCGAGCTGACCAAGGTGGTTTAGGCTTGATGGCACGTGCGGGCTACAATCCGAATGCAGCGATTACCTTGTGGGAAAAAATGAACAAGCTTTCAGGTAGCAGCACAGGAGCAACATTCCTGTCTACTCACCCATCTAATGCACAGCGTATTGCTGCGATGCGTCAGAATCTGCCAGCTGCCATGCAGATTTATAATCAGCATAAATGATCATGGCACTGGTCCAGTAAGATAAGGGGAATTTAAAAAAGCAGGGCACAGGCTCTGTTTTTTTATGGTAATTTATTTTAAAATGAGGTGGATATTAAATAAAAAAGGCAAAGTAAAATACTTTGCCTTTTATGCTTAACTTAAGATCGGATGATCTTAGTGGTTGTGACCACCCGCACCGTGTACGTGACCGTGATCCAGTTCTTCTTGAGAAGCTTCACGGATTTCAACAATTTCAACTTCAAAAGTCAAATCTTGACCAGCAAGCGGGAAGTTTGCATCAACAATAACGTTATCGCCTTCAACTGTTTTAACAGTTACGATTTGAACGCCATCATCAGTTTGAGCCTGGAACTGCATACCTGCCTGAATATTGTCTACACCTTGGAACATTTGCTTAGGTACTTCTTGTACCAGATCCGGGTTATATTCGCCATAACCTTCTGCAGCAGGAACATTCACAGTGAACTTTTCACCTACGGTTTTGCCTTCTAGAGCTTTTTCTAAACCAGGGATGATGTTACCTGCACCGTGCAAATAGGCAAGTGGTTCACCTTGAGATTTGTCGAGAGTTTCGCCCTCTGCGTTAGTCAATGTGTAGTGGAAAGAAACCACGAGGTCATTTGCAATAGCAGTCATGTTATTGATCCATTCAATTTTCTTAAGGGTACATCATAAAGTGAAATTGTATTTTTGTAGACTAAAATTAGCAAAAAAATGCAATTTGACCTTTTTAATGACGATTTTTTAAATAATGAGGACAAATTTCTGTATTTCAATGCAATTTTAGCTTTGGAGAAATTTTACCTGTAACAAAATCTTTAGCGGTGAATAGGCCTGCATGGGCATAAGCATGAATAGTAGCCTGATGAAGTCGATATAAGGAGATATATGAATTTAGCCATAAAACATGACACATTGACCCGTCCTAATAATTTGCCCACCACTTTTTGTTATTACAATGATTTTTATGCGCGGTTATATGATTAACCTGCTTGTTGTTATGTTTCTCGTGCAAATACAGTAAGTATGCAATTACTTATACTATGTATGGGCTTGAACAGGTCTTAAGTAAAATTGTTAGAAAAATTATAAAACGTAGTAGTTTTATAAGCGTGATTCAGAAAAACGTTTTTCCCTAAAATTTAGAATTATAAGTAGGAAAAGAGAGAAGAAAGCTAGAAGATAACATGCTTATCTTCTAGTCAGAATATTCAAAGCTAAATAGGGTGGGTTTATTTTTCAATTGGATAAAGCTTTACTTCAGGAGCACTATCTGTAAAGAAACTGAACAGGCTTTTTAACCAGATGAACGCTTTTTGAAAAATATTTGCCTCTTCAATATCGACCCGATCTTCAATCTGGATGGTACGAATAAGCTGGTTGTTTTGGTAGATTTGTACCGTTGCTAACGGCACGACAGCTGCCAAAGGGGCAATCAATTCAGGCGTAGTGATTTCCACATTAATGTGGGTCTGGGTTTCTGGTAAGGGTTCGATACTTTGTAAGATACCATTACCAGTATCGAGCATGACACGTTGCTGGGCCTGATCAAACTGGTTCAGATCAATGGTGTAGTGCTGGTCATAGAGCGAAGTGGTCACAATCTGCGGCTGCTTGGTTTGCACCTTAAACATGTTTAAAGTTGATTTAATCACTGGCAGCTCAGCCAATAATTGCTGATCTTTAATTGCAACTTCATTACGGGTGTAGGTATAAGCCAAATTCATCAGCTTATGCGCTATTTCCGCACGTTTTAGGGCGCTTTTGCTGCCCAGTACCACCACAACCAGACGACGATTCGGTATTTCAATATCATGGGTTAAGCGGTTAGCAGTCAAGGCAAGATTATAACCAGCAGCGCGAGTGAAACCGGTTTTTAAGCCATCTACACTCGGATCAAGCTTGAGCACCAAGTTAGTGGCGCGGTGAAAATGGTTGTTATAGCTAAAACTCGGCTGCTTGGAATAATACAGATAATCCGGAGTTTCATTCACCACCGCCATCGACAAACGTGCCAGATCGGCTGCTGTTGAATAATGCTGAGGCATGGTAATACCGGCCGGATTCTGAAAATAGGTATGTTCCATGCCCAGAGCTTTGGCTTCCTGATTCATCCGGTCTACAAATTTAGGGATATTGCCAGAAACTTTTTCTGCTAAAGTCACTGCTGCATCATTTGCCGACATGATAATCAGACCAGCCAGTAACTGGTCAACGGAAATCTGCTCACCTTCTTTTAGGTACATCTGCGACTCATCCCACATGATGGTTTTCACCACAGGACTCGCTGTTAAAACTGTATGTTTATCCAGTTTCCCGGCCTGAATATCTTTGAGGACAATATAGGCCACCATCATTTTGGTCAGCGAAGCCGGCGCACGTTGAACATCCGCATTATGCTCGGCAATGACTTGACCAGACTGTGCATCAAGAATCGTCCAGGCTTCTGCTTCTACACTTTCCGGAAGAATATTCAGTAGGGCAGCATACGAAATTGCAGGGACAAACAGACTGAGCACTGCAATCAGTGAGATGATGTATTTCAAAGATGTTCCTTTATAACCAGATGGTCGATGAACGATTTAATTTTTAGGCATGCTATGCCTTTTTTTTCAGGATAGCTAGTCAGAAATGTAGACAAATGCGACAGCCGAGCAATACAGGTCTAAAAAATGCTAAGCTAAGCCATAACTTATTTATCTGTATTTTATATCGCCTATTATGTTGCATTATCAAATCGAATTTGACGATTACCGTCAGCATCTTATTCACGTAACTGTTCGCTTTTTGGCAGATCCAACGCAGGTGCTTTCTTTACCGACCTGGATTCCGGGCAGTTACCTGATTCGTGAGTTCTCCAAGCATATTGAAGCGGTCAAGGCTTATGATGAGGCAGGCCGTCAGCTAAAAATCCAGAAATTTGAAAAAAACAAATGGCGTTTATTTAATACCGATCATGAACTGATTACGGTGGAATATGATGTTTATGCCTATGATTTGTCGGTGCGTGGTGCCTATGTAGATCAGAACCGTCTTTATGTAAACCCAGCCTGCGCCTGTCTGGGACTGGAAGGCCATGAACATGAAGAAGTGGAAGTGGAAATATTCCTGCCCGATGAGCTGAAGCATTTCCAGCTCGCTACTGGCATGCAAGCCAAAAGTCTGGTCAAAGGCCGCTTTACCCTTAAAGCTAAAAATTATGCCGAATTAATTGATGCACCATTTGAGCTGGCAGAGCAGACCCGTTTCAGTTTTGAGGCCAATGGCATTCCGCATGAGTTTATTGTATCAGGTAAACACAGCATGAATGTGGAGCGCATGCAGCAGGATATTGAAAAAATCTGTGCTACAGAAATCGCCATGTTCGGCTCAGCTCCTTTTGAAAATTATACCTTTATGACCATGGCAACCGGGAATAGTTATGGTGGTCTGGAGCATCCGAACTCGACCAGCCTGATTACGCCACGTGATGACCTGCCTAAGGCGGATGAGCCGGAACAGCCTTCCAAAGATTATCAGCGTTTCCTCGGACTGTGCAGCCATGAGTATTTTCATTCCTGGTTAGTGAAATTTATCCGCCCTGAGAACTTTGTTAATTATGACCTGAACAAAGAAGGCTATACTTCTTTGCTGTGGATTTTTGAAGGTTTTACTTCATATTATGATGACCTGATTTTGCTGCGTAGCGGTGTGATTAATCAGGAATCTTATCTGAGCTTATTAAAAGCACAGATTGACCGTTATCTGCAAAATCCGGGACGTTTTGTTCAGTCTGTGGCGGAGTCGAGTTTTGATGCCTGGGTGAAGTTCTATCGTCAGGATGAAAACACGAATAATGCCGGCACCAGTTATTATAATAAGGGCTGTCTGGTCGCTTTGTGTCTGGACCTAGGCCTGCGCCTGCGCGGTTCAAGTTTGGATGCTTTAATGCGTAAACTGTATGAAAATGCGCAAAACGGTATTCAGGTCAATGAGCGCACGATCTTTGAACTTTGTCAGGAACTCACGGGTGATGACTGGGTCGAACAAATCAATCACCTGATCAATACGACAGATGAGTTACCATTGGATCAGCTTTTCCCTGAGTTTGGTCTGAGCTATAGTCTGAAAAATGACAAATCGCTCCCATTCGGTCTGAAACTCTTAGATAAACCTGAAGGTGTGTTGATTCAATCTGCTCGCCGTAATGGTACTGGGGCGGCAGTTGGCTTATCTGCCCATGATGTGATTGTTGCGATTGATGGCTTGAAAGCGACGACTAAACTTGTAGAGAAATATGCGAAGCAAGAAGGGAATTATGCTGTTCATGCTTTCCGCCGCGATGAGCTGATGCGTTTTGAAGTTCAGGCAGGTGGTTCTGAGTTGACAGAAGTGGAACTCAAAGTTGAAGATCAGGCCAAAGTTGAGAAATGGTTAAAAGCTTAATTGGTAAACTGGATTAATGTAAGGTAGAACCGGTGCGGTGTATTAATTCAGACTTGGTCGAATATTACCCACAAGAGATTTTATGTTAAATCAACAAATAATCCCCTAAAAATAGGGGATTATTTGTTTCTATTATATACTTAAGTCTATAAAGCTTAAAAAGAACTACCAATGACTAATATACGACTATTATATGTAAGCAAATTCAGATCTAAAGTTTATTCTAAGTCTGAACTTTATGAAATTTTAACCGAAGCATTAAAGTTTAATGGAGCGAATCAAATCTATGGGGCGCTTTATTATGGAAATGATTACTTTGTTCAATGTCTAGAGGGGCAAGAAGATAAAGTAAAACATCTTTTTCATGATAAAATTTTAAAAGATCCACGTCATGAAAATTGTGAAGTTCTTTATCTTGAGAAGATCGATACATATCTTTTTTCTAATTGGTATATGAAATATGCCAACATTGATCAGGAGGTAGTTGATTTTTTCTCAGAGAATCATAATGATATTTTTAATCCCTATTTATTAAGTAGTTCTACGATTCCACCTTTTATAGAATTACTCAGTCAGCATGCTGATAATTTTTCTATATTAAAAAGTAAAGCTTTAATTACTTCAAATCCAATTTGAAAAAGCCCATCTTTGAATGAATAAAATGAACATAAGACACATTAGATGAAGTCGAAAATGGGAGCCTTAAGCTCCCATTTTTATAAAATTAAGATTTGTAAAGTTATTCGAGTACTAATCTGGCATTTTGAGCTTGTGTAGGGCGATTATTAGGATGTTCCATTAATTTTGAGAACGCTTTAATTTGCTTTGCTGATGCCTGTTGAACATCTTTGAGAACAATCCATCTAACGCCTTCTGAACAAGGTGGTGTAGTTAATGAACCATTAAAACGATAATAATCAAGATTTTCTGGTAAAAATGCACTTGCTATATCTTGGTGTTTTAAAGTTTTTGTATCACCTGTAGTTTTAGGAAATTCCTTCCATAATTTAGCAAGTTTTTCATTCTTTTTGCCTTCTTCAAACATTAGGGCAACCACTGTTAATTCACCTTCTGGTGATGCATGAACTAAATGCATTTCCATTGGGTAGGTTTTGCCATGAATTCTATTTTCACTCGGGCTGTGTAAATGGAATTGTTTTAATTCAAATTTTTTATTGTCTAATAACAAGTAATTACCTTCGTTGAAATTCACTTGTACCGTACGTGCATTATTAATAATGCTTTTAGAGTTAGATACATAATTGAACTTCAATGGAGGTAATTCTGCTTTTATAGTTTGATCAATGTTAATTGGTGACTGGTTTTTACCATTACATGCAGTATATTTTTCACTGATATCAGCCCAGTGCTCGGGTGCTTGTTGATTTGCATAGCCCCAATCTAAATTAGCTCCAGCGAATACTGCATTAGACGCAAAGAGCGTTAAAACCATAAGTGCTTTAAATTTCATTTTTAACTCAATGTTGATGTTGATAAAAGAATTTTAATTAACCCGAATCCTGTTTAAGCCAACCATTCGATTACTCGAATGGTTGGCTTATTTCGGTGGCTCAATTGATATGCGCACAATGAAGCATAAATCCCTCCTAGAAATCCACAAACACTACGTGCTCTAC
>NZ_SMTB01000037.1:0-25961 GCF_006864105.1 Acinetobacter sp. RF14B
ATACAGAACAGTGCCACGGTTTGAAGCAGAGTGATTTTTTCACCCAGCAGTAGAAACCCGGCCAGTGCAGCCAAGGCCGGAGACAGACTGGAGAGCGTACCATAGGTGGTTTTGTTCAGGTATTGCACCTACACTATTACCTACACCACCACCAATAGCACCGCCTAATGCCGCTGCCCCAATACGTTGCTCAGAGGCACTCATGCTTTCACAACCTGCCAACATCAAAGTAGATAGTGATGCGATTGCAATCATACTCATATATTTTTTCATGAGATTTGTCCTTTTGGCTATTTCTTACAGCATAGATGATGAGTATGAACTTAAAATCAGTGAAATGTTACTATTACAAGTTCTATTGCTGAAATTTGTAAACAAAAAGCCTTAAAGAGTTTAAGGCTTTTGATACAGCATTAGAGATGACTTATTCTGCTTCTTTCAGCACAACCACATCCTTGGTAGTAGTACCATTCTCTTGAACCACCGCATGAGTAATACTCTCAGTGCTGTTTGGATCTTTGAATTGATCAAGCTGAAGCGTTTTACGCACTGGCTCTTGTCCTCTCTTTAACTCTACCCCTTGAGCATCAATCGCCTTAGCTTCAGCAAGCACCACCCCCTCTTGAGTAACCTTTGATTTTATTTCAATTTTTGAGGTAGGCACAATCATGCTACCCGGCTGAATCACAGGCACAGACATTTTTTGCTCTGAAAATTGACCAGCCTGGTCTTCCAATACTACATCTCGCGCCACCAGATCTTTACCACCATTTGAGACTTCAAAAATCGTGGCTTCCGTGGTGCGTACAGGTTGCTGACCTTTGATGGTACGAATAATCTGGGTTTTAACAATGGGCACCACACCTTTGTCTTCTAACACAATCGTATTTGGCATCGGTGCAGCCATCGTTTGGCTGGTCACTACAAATACACTGAGAGCCAGCAATTTTTGGATAAGTTTCATAAATGAATTCCCCTAGGTTTATTCGTAAATTATTACGTTAGAAAAATGAAAGAATTTGTGTACTTATATTTTCACTATAGGAAGAATGTGAAACTTATTAAAGCTTAAAGCCAGTTTTGTAACAAAAGGATAAAAAAAGCCACCCGGAGGTGGCTTTTTTTATTTATTTAAAGGACCAATTACAGACCGTTAAATTCATCATTGAATGCTTGGCTTAGCGCTTGATCGACATCTGAGAAGTCATTGTGCAGTTCAAATTCTGCAGCTTCTGCTTCCTGACGACGACGCTCGAGGTGATAAGCTAAACCTGTACCCGCCGGGATCAGACGACCTACTACTACGTTTTCTTTCAGGCCACGTAAATCATCTTCTTTACCTGTTACAGCCGCTTCAGTTAACACACGTGTTGTTTCCTGGAACGATGCAGCAGAGATGAACGAGTCAGTAGACAGCGACGCTTTGGTAATACCCATCAATTGGCGTTCATACTTCGCAGGGAACTTGTTCTGTGCCAGAACAGCTTGGTTCTCTTGCATTACACGGATGAAATCTACTTGCTCACCTTTGATGAAGCTGGTATCGCCACCATCTGTAATATCTACTTTACGCAGCATTTGACGTACGATCACTTCAATATGCTTGTCGTTGATTTTTACACCTTGCAGACGGTATACATCCTGAACTTCGTTCACGATGTAGTTGGTCAACGCCACTTCACCTTTCAGACGTAAAATGTCATGCGGGTTCTGTGGACCATCAGAAATAGTTTCACCACGGTTCACATGCTCGCCTTCGAACACGTTGATTTGACGCCATTTCGGAATCAGCTCTTCATATACTTCAGAGCCATCATCCGGTGTAATTACCAGACGGTTCTTACCTTTGGTTTCTTTACCGAAGCTGACAATACCAGACACTTCTGCAAGGATCGCATGTTCTTTCGGCTTACGCGCTTCGAACAAGTCCGCAACACGTGGCAGACCACCGGTAATATCACGGGTACGTGAAGATTCCTGTGGTACACGGCCGATAACATCACCGACACCAATTGTTTCGCCGTCACGCACAGAAAGAATCGTGTTCTGTGGCAAGAAGTAGAACTGCTCGGTACCATCAACAGTATCTAATACCACTGCTGGACGTAAGTCTTTACCAGATACTGGACGTGCAGTCACTGGCAAGATTTCAACAGTGGTCATACCCGTTGCATCATCGGTTTTCGATGTTGCAGTTACACCGTCAGCGATTTGGCTGAAGCGAATCTTACCAGCAACTTCTGTCACCAGTGGATGTGTATGCGGATCCCAAGTGGCTACGATACCACCTGCTTCCACAGTTTCGCCATCTTTCAGCAAGATAGACGCACCGTATGGCAGTTTATAGCGTTCGCGCTCACGGCCTAAATCATCCGCAATACCGATTTCACCTGAACGTGAAGTCGATACCTGGTGACCTTTGGCATGCTGTACAGTTTTCACGTTATGGAAACGTACAGTACCTTTGTTACGAACCTGTACGCTGTTCGCAGCAGAAGTTCGGCTTGCCGCACCACCGACGTGGAAGGTACGCATCGTTAACTGTGTACCCGGCTCACCAATCGATTGAGCAGCCATAACACCTACAGATTCACCTGGATTCACCAGATGACCGCGCGCAAGGTCACGACCATAACACTTCGCACATACACCGAAAGTCGATTCACAAGATACAACTGAACGTACTTTCACTTCGTCGACACCTTGCTCTTCCAGGAAGTTTGCAAGCTTTTCGTCGATCAAGGTGTTACGCGGCAGAATCACGTCATCTGAACCAGCTTTCTTCACATCTTCCGCAACCACACGACCCAGAACTCGAGTACCCAAGTTCTCGATCACGTCACCACCCTGAATGAATGGAGTCATTACCAGACCAGACAAGGTGCCACAATCCGGTTCAGTAATGACCAAGTCTTGTGCAACGTCAACCAGACGACGTGTCAGATAACCCGAGTTCGCAGTTTTCAATGCAGTATCGGCCAAACCTTTACGCGCACCGTGCGTCGAGATGAAGTACTGCAGTACGGTCAAACCTTCACGGAAGTTGGCTTTAATTGGGGTTTCAATGATCGAACCATCCGGTTTCGCCATCAAACCACGCATACCCGCCAACTGACGGATCTGAGCTGCGGAACCACGGGCACCGGAGTCAGACATCATATAGATCGAGTTGAATGATTTCTGTTTCTCGTCTTCACCCTGTTTGTTTTTCACAGTGGTGAATGACAAGTTGTCCATCATCGCTTTGGCAACCTGGTCGTTGGTACGTGCCCAAATATCGACCACTTTGTTATAGCGCTCACCAGCAGTGACGAAACCTTGTTCAAACTGTTGTTCGATTTCACGAACTTCAGCTTCAGCTTTACCAATGATAATTTCTTTTTGTGGTGGAATGACCATGTCTTCCATACCCACAGAAACACCTGAACGCGTCGCTTGACGGAAGCCCAAGTACATCAATTGGTCAGCAAAAATAACGGTATCTTTCAGACCCAGCTTACGGTAGCACGAGTTGATTAACTTAGAGATGTTCTTTTTGGTCATCTCCACGTTAATTTGCTCAAAGCTCAAACCTTCTGGCACAACTTCCCACAGCAGACAGCGACCAGGCGTGGTATCAACAATAATTGTTTGTTGTTCACGTTCGCCATTTTCATTAATTACAGTCTGGTGTACACGGGCTTTAACACGAGCGTGCAGGTCAACCTGACCCGTTGCCAATGCGCGGTTGACTTCATGCGTATCCGCGAACACCATGCCTTCACCTTTGGCATTCACTGCATCACGAGTGATGTAGTAAAGACCCAAGACCACGTCCTGAGACGGTACGATGATCGGCTCACCGTTGGCTGGAGACAGAATGTTGTTGGTTGACATCATTAACGCACGAGCTTCTAACTGAGCTTCAAGTGTTAATGGAACGTGGACCGCCATCTGGTCACCGTCAAAGTCGGCGTTAAACGCAGCACAGACGAGCGGGTGCAGACGAATTGCCTTACCTTCAATCAGAATCGGTTCAAATGCTTGCAGGCCTAAACGGTGAAGAGTTGGCGCACGGTTCAACATTACTGGATGCTGACGAATCACAGAAGCCAGTACGTCCCAAACTTCTGGAGTCTCGCGCTCCACCATTTTCTTCGCAGCTTTAATGGTGGTGGCTTGGCCAGATGCTTGCAGTTTCGCGAAAATAAACGGCTTGAATAATTCAAGAGCCATTTTTTTCGGAAGACCACATTGGTGTAAACGCAGGTTTGGACCAACAGTAATTACCGAACGACCCGAGTAGTCAACACGCTTACCAAGTAAGTTCTGACGGAAACGACCCTGTTTACCTTTGATCATGTCTGCCAAAGATTTCAATGGACGTTTGTTTGAACCAGTAATGGCACGACCACGACGACCGTTATCTAACAACGCATCGACAGACTCTTGCAACATACGTTTTTCATTACGTACGATGATGTCTGGCGCTGCAAGATCAAGAAGACGTTTCAAACGGTTGTTACGGTTGATCACACGACGGTAAAGATCATTCAGGTCAGATGTCGCAAAACGACCACCTTCAAGCGGAACCAGCGGACGAAGATCAGGTGGAAGTACTGGAAGTACAGTCAGTACCATCCACTCTGGCTTGTTGTTTGACTCTTTAAACGCTTCCATCAACTTCAAACGCTTAGACGCTTTTTTCAGCTTGGTCTCTGACGTTGTGTTTGGAATTTCTTCACGTAGACGTGAAATTTCGTTTTCAAGATCGATGTCTTTTAACAAATCCTGAACAGCTTCTGCACCCATTTTCGCAGTGAATTCATCACCGTGTTCTTCTAGCGCATTGAAGTATTCTTCATCGTTCAGAAGCTGGTATTTCTCAAATGGCGTCATACCTGGGTCAGTGACTACATACGATTCGAAATACAATACACGTTCGATATCACGCAGTGTCATATCTAATAACAGACCGATACGGCTCGGCAGTGATTTCAGGAACCAGATATGCGCAACTGGAGATGCCAGTTCGATGTGACCCATACGCTCACGACGAACTTTAGCAGTAGTTACTTCAACGCCACATTTTTCACAAATGACGCCTTTGTATTTCATACGCTTGTATTTACCACACAAGCATTCGTAATCTTTAACTGGACCAAAAATTTTGGCACAGAATAAACCATCACGTTCAGGCTTGAACGTACGGTAGTTAATGGTTTCCGGTTTTTTAACTTCACCATGAGACCACGACTTAATCATTTCTGGTGACGCAAGACCAATACGGATGCGGTCAAACTCTACAGGAGCATGACCGTCTGAATCCGTCTTTTTGCGCATGATATCGAGCAAGTCTTTCAATTTTTTTCTCCGTGTGTTGTGGAGATTTTCACTACACAACTGGGTCACAAATATTGTTTTTAACTGAATATCCTCCTTCAGTCCCCACTTTATTACAGGAGGGAAGCTCCAGAGCGCATTAAGCGCCGGAACTCCCCTTTTTTTAAGGGATCAGGAGGATTAATGGTTATTTAGTCACCATTTTTCAGTTCAATGTTGATACCTAAAGAACGGATCTCTTTGGTCAATACGTTGAACGATTCAGGCATACCTGGGTCCATGTAATGGTTACCATCTACAATATTCTTATAGATGCGGGTACGACCTTCAACGTCATCCGACTTCACAGTGAGCATTTCCTGAAGTGTATATGCTGCACCGTATGCCTCTAGTGCCCAGACTTCCATCTCACCGAAACGCTGACCACCGAATTGTGCTTTACCGCCTAGTGGCTGCTGTGTAACAAGTGAGTAAGAACCTGTAGAACGTGCATGCATCTTGTCATCCACCAAGTGGTTCAGTTTCAGCATGTACATATAACCTACTGTTACAGGGCGGTCAAAACGCTCACCTGTACGACCATCATAAAGTACAGTTTGACCCGTACGTGACAAGCCAGCCAGCTCCAATAACTCTTTGATCTGACCTTCTTCAGCACCATCAAATACTGGTGTTGCCAAAGGAACACCTGCACGCAGGTTGCCAGAAAGTAACAAGATTTCATCATCAGTCAGACTATCAAGATCTTCTTGCTTACCACCGACCTTATTGTAAATCTTGTCCAGGAATTCACGCAGCTCGGCAATTTGACGCTGTTCTTTCAGCATCTTGTCGATCTGGTCGCCCAGACCTTTCGCCGCCATACCCAAGTGAGTTTCCAGAATCTGACCCACGTTCATACGAGATGGTACACCGAGCGGATTCAGTACGATATCAACAGGCACACCGTTGGCATCGTGTGGCATGTCTTCTACCGGCAGGATGTTAGATACTACACCCTTGTTACCGTGACGACCCGCCATCTTATCACCTGGCTGGATACGACGTTTGACCGCCAGATAAACCTTAACAACTTTCAGAACACCTGTTGTGAGTTCATCGCCTGTAGACAGTTTGCGTTTCTTCTCAGCGAATTTCTCATCGATCTCGAGGCTCTTCTCTTTCAAGAACACCTGGATCTGGGTTAAACGTTCTGCAATTGCTTCATCTACCGGCTGGATTTCAAGCAGATCAACCAGCTCTAAACCAGACAATACATCTTCAGACAGTTTATCGCCGCGTTTAGTGGTACCGCCGCCATTCGATTCCTGACCTTTCAACAGGCGAACAATACGTTCACGTGCCGCTTCTTCAAAGATTTTATATTCTTCTTTCAAATCTTTGCGGTAAGCGTCCAGCTGTGCTTTTTCAATTGCTTGAGCACGGTCGTCTTTTTCCAGACCATCACGTGTAAACACTTGAACATCGATCACGGTACCTTTGGTGCCTGATGGAACGCGAAGTGATGAATCTTTCACATCAGCTGCTTTTTCACCGAAGATTGCACGTAGCAGTTTTTCTTCCGGAGTAAGCTGTGTTTCACCTTTAGGCGTTACTTTACCGACCAGGATATCACCTGCAGTTACTTCAGCACCGATATAAACAATACCAGACTCATCTAGCTTAGACAGAGCCGCTTCACCCACGTTTGGAATATCAGCAGTGATTTCTTCTGCACCCAGTTTGGTATCACGTGCAACACATGATAATTCCTGGATGTGAATAGACGTTAAACGGTCTTCCTGAAGTACACGCTCAGATAGCAAGATCGAGTCCTCGTAGTTGTAACCGTTCCAAGTCATGAACGCGACACGCATGTTCTGACCCAGTGCAAGCTCACCACCATCCGTCGAAGGACCATCAGCAAGCACATCACCACGGCCTACTTTATCACCTAGACTCACCAGAACTTTCTGGTTGATACAGGTGTTCTGGTTCGAACGCGTGTATTTGATCAGGTTGTAGATATCTACACCTGCTTCGCCCGCCACCATTTCGTCTTCATTCACACGAATAACGACACGAGAAGCATCAACAAATTCAATACGGCCACCACGTTTCGCGATTACACATACACCAGAGTCATGTGCTACGTTCGCTTCCATACCGGTACCAACCAGTGGCTTGTCAGCGATTAACGTAGGAACAGCCTGACGCTGCATGTTTGAACCCATCAATGCACGGTTGGCATCATCGTGCTCAAGGAATGGAATCAGTGATGCGGCTACCGAAACGACCTGCTGGGCAGAGACATCCATATGCGTCACTTTTTCTGGTGGAATTCGTACAAATTCACCTTGGTAACGTACAGATACGAACTCTTCAGTCAGGTTACCGTTTTTATCTACTGCAGAGTCAGCCTGTGCAATCACAGTGCCTACTTCTTCAATTGCAGACAGATATTCAACTTCCTCGGTTACACGACCATCCACGACTTTACGGTATGGTGTTTCCAGGAAACCGAAGTTGTTACATTTTGCATAAACTGAAAGCGAGTTGATCAAACCAATGTTTGGACCTTCAGGCGTTTCAATTGGACAGACGCGACCATAGTGAGTCTGGTGTACGTCACGCACTTCAAAGCCAGCACGTTCACGTGTCAAACCACCTGGCCCAAGCGCGGATACACGACGCTTGTGGGTAATCTCGGACAACGGGTTGTTCTGGTCCATGAACTGGGACAACTGGCTTGAACCAAAGAATTCCTTGATCGCAGCAGCCACTGGCTTCGCATTGATTAAATCTTGCGGAGACAGGTTGTCAGTTTCAGCTTGTGATAAACGCTCTTTTACCGCGCGTTCTACACGTACCAGACCTACACGGAACTGGTTCTCAGTCATTTCGCCTACTGAACGCACACGACGGTTACCCAAGTGGTCGATATCATCGACTTCACCTTTACCGTTACGGATTTCAACCAATGTTTTTAATACATCAGTGATATCTTCGTTCGACAAAATGCCTTCAACTTCACGTGACTTCTGGTCTGTACCGACTTCATAAGGACGACCCAAACGACGGTTGAACTTCATACGACCTACTGGAGACAGGTCATAACGCTCAGACGAGAAGAACAGGTTATTGAACAGGTTTTCAGCCGCTTCTTTTGTTGGCGGCTCGCCTGGACGCATCACTTTATAGATTTCAACCAGGGCTTCTTCACGGCCGGTTGTGGTATCTGCACGCAAAGTATCTGCGACAAAAGGACCACGGTCGATATCATTGGTGAACAGAATGTTAAACTGCTTCACACCGCCTTCAGCAATTTTGACCATCACTTCATGGCCAAGTACAGTATTGGCAGCAATCACTTCCCCATCTTTCAGGGCAATATCTTCAGCCGTAATACGCTCATACAGGTATTCATCAGGAACTGAAAGCTTGGTCAGGCCAGAAGCTTCCATTTGACGAACATGACGCGCGTTGATACGTTTACCCTGTTCAACAATTACTTTGCCATCATTATCAGTGATATCGAACTGGGCCATTTCACCGCGCAGACGCTCAGGAACCAGGTCAATCTGGTAGCTACCCATATCCAGATATACAGGCACTTTCTCGTAGAACATGTCGAGAATCTGTTCGTTGCTATAACCTAAAGCACGCAGTACGACAGTCGCCAGCAATTTACGACGACGGTCAATACGTACATAGACCAGATCTTTGGCATCAAACTCAAAGTCTAACCATGAGCCACGGTAAGGAATAATACGTGCAGAATAAAGAACCTTACCACTAGAATGAGTCTTGCCTTTATCGTGGTCGAAGAACACACCTGGTGAACGGTGCAATTGCGACACGATGACACGCTCAGTACCATTGATCACAAAAGTACCGTTATCTGTCATCAGTGGCATTTCGCCCATGTAGACTTCTTGTTCACGTACGTCTTTAATAGATTTCGTTTCACGATCTTTCAGGATCAAACGAATTTTTACGCGCATTGGTGCGGCATAAGTTGAGCCACGAAGAATACATTCGCGTACATCAAACTCAGGCTTACCAAGACTATACTCAACAAATTCTAAAGCAGCATTGCCAGAATAACTTTCAATAGGAAAAACTGAACGAAATGCGGCTTGGAGACCGATATCTTCGCGGTTTTTTGGTGATTTGCCATCTTGTAAGAATGTTCTGTACGAGTCGACTTGAATCGCGAGCAAGTACGGAGCATCCATGATGTTAGGCAATTTACCAAAATTCTTACGGATCCGTTTCTTTTCGGTATATGAGTATGCCATCTGGAGTCCTCGGAAAGTGTAAACCAAGCCCGCCTGCAGAACGGACTTAGAAGGAATTACGCCGGCCAATATGGCCACCACTGTTTACAAATGCTGCAATTTTTAGTGGTATTAAAACGCTTAACAATATTTTTTTACCGAAAAATATTGTTAAGCGTTTGTGTACATTATGTTTATTTTTAATTTGTATGATTTTTATATCATGCAAACAAAAATCGAGCCGATTATTGTAACGCAAAAAGGCTGATGACCCAATAGCCATCAGCCATTTTTTTGGAGCCGATTACAAAAAACCCGACTCCCTTAAGAAATTACTTAAGTGTAACTGTAGCACCAGCTTCTTCAAGTTTCTTCTTAAGCTCTTCGCCTTCTTCTTTAGAAACAGCTTCTTTGATCACTGAAGGAGCGCCTTCAACTAGATCTTTAGCTTCTTTAAGACCAAGGCCAGTTGCTTCACGAACTGCTTTAATTACAGCAACTTTGTTCGCGCCGAAAGAAGTCAACTCAACGTTGAATTCTGATTGCTCTTCAGCAGCAGCACCAGCAGCGCCAGGAGCAGCAGCAACAGCTACAGCAGCAGCAGAAACGTTGAATTTCTCTTCAAAAGCAGAAATAAGTTCAACAAGTTCAAGAACAGTTTTTTCAGCAACTGCGTTTAGGATTTCTTCGTTAGTTAAAGCCATGAGAATAACTCCAAATGGAAATTGAATGGTGTGTAAATTGATTTAAGCTTATGCAGCTTCTGACTCGTTTTTCTCTTTGAGCGCAGTAATAAGGCGACCCAATTTCGAAATAGGAGCTTGAAGAACGTTTGCAAGCATAGTAAGCGCTTTTTCTTGGTTCGGAAGGTTTGCGATAACGCTAACTTCAGCACCTTCATAAACCTTACCGTCAAATGCAGCAGCTTTAAGTTCAAATGCTTTGTTAGTTTTAGCAAATTCTTCGAACAAACGAGCAGCAGCACCCATGTCGTCTTCAGAAGTTGAGAAAGCCAAGATCGTTGGGCCAACAAGGTTGTCATTCAAGATATTGAATTGAGTATCTTGAAGAGCACGTTTAGCCAAAGTATTACGTACAACACGTGTAGCAACACCCAGTTTACGCGCTTCAACACGTAGAGCAGTTAACTGTCCTACGGTTAAACCTTGATAGTCAGCAACAACAGCAGCATACGCAGTAGAAGCGACTTCAGCGACTTCAGCTACGATCTGTTTTTTGCCTTCGATAAGAAGAGCCATTGTAAAACCTCCTAACGGTGATTTATGTGCTTACGCGAAGCACACTCCCAATTCGTTAACCCATCACTGGACTAACACGCGGAGGATGAACAAATCACACCACCGCGTCTACGCGGGCTGGGCTATTAAGAGCGGAGCATAAAACTCCGCCCGCCCGCGGTCTTTGACGCTGATAAATTTTCATTTATCAATTCAAAGTTTGCCTAAATTATCCCCTCTCCTTGTAGGAGAGGGCTAGGGAGAGGTTTAACCCTCTTCCTGACCTTCTCCCAGAGGGAGAAGGAGACATCTTCAGGGCTTTAAAATTCTTTCTTAATCAGCGAGATTAAGCAGTAACGTTTGCCACATCAACGATCAGACCAGGACCCATAGTTGAGCTCAAAGTGATCTTTTTGATGTATACGCCTTTAGAAGTCGCAGGTTTTAACTTTTTCAAGTCAGCAACCAAAGCTTCAACGTTTTGACGAACCGCTTCAGCAGAGAAACCTACTTGACCGATTGCAGCGTGGATAATACCTGCTTTGTCTACGCGGTAACGTGCTTGACCAGCTTTTGCATTTTTAACTGCAGTTGCTACGTCAGGAGTTACAGTACCCACTTTAGGGTTTGGCATTAAGCCACGTGGACCAAGGATCGTACCCAGCTTACCTACAACGCGCATTGCATCTGGAGCAGCAATCACAACGTCGAAATCAAGGTTACCCGCCTGGATGCTTTCAGCCAGATCGTCGAAACCAACAACGTCTGCGCCTTCAGCTTTAGCCGCTTCAGCAGCAGCACCTTGAGCGAATACAGCTACACGTACAGTTTTACCAGTACCTGCAGGAAGAGTCGTTGCACCACGCACAACCTGGTCAGATTTACGAGGGTCAACACCCAGGTTTACTGCGATATCCAAAGATTCTTTGAATTTAGGAGCTGGAAGGCTCTCTAAAACTGCAACAGCTTCTTCTAGCGTGTAAACCTTGTTCGCTTCTACAGCAGCTACGATCGCTTTTTGACGTTTAGTTAATTTAGCCATGTCTTAAAGCTCCACATCCAAGCCCATAGAACGCGCAGAACCAGCAATGGTACGTACACGTGCGTCTAAATCAGCACCAGTAAGATCTGGTTCTTTAGTAGTCGCAATTTCTTCGATTTGAGCACGAGTCAACTTACCAACTTTAGTTTTGTTAGGTACAGCTGAACCCTTCTGGATACCCGCAGCTTTCTTAAGAAGAATCGCAGCAGGTGGAGTTTTCATGATGAATGTGAACGACTTGTCGTTGTACACAGTGATCACGACTGGAATTGGCAGACCAGCTTCAAGTTTTTGTGTAGCAGCATTGAATTCTTTACAGAATGCCATGATGTTTACACCACGTTGACCTAGTGCAGGACCAATCGGTGGAGATGGATTCGCTTTACCAGCTGGAACTTGCAGCTTGATATAGCCGTCAATCTTCTTAGCCATTTCAAATTACCTCTGGGTACAAACGCCGATGAAGGCTCCCCAACATTTACGCAACGCTACCGTTACAACAACAATGCCCGAGCTTAAAAAAGTCGGGCGCTTTCAACCAAGACCAGCTAGATTGCTTTTTCGACTTGACGAAATTCCAATTCAACTTGAGTTGGTCGGTTAAATACATTAATCGTCAACGTTAAACGTGACTTTTCGTAAAGAACTTCTTCCACCACGCCTTTAAAGTCAGTGAATGGACCGTCAATTACAAGTAATTCTTCGCCTGGTTCAAACATCGTCTTCGGACGAGGTGCTTCACCAGTATTGCGTACACGCGCCAGAATCGCATCAGCTTCTTTTTGCGTAATTGGAGCTGGCTTTTCTGCCGTCCCCCCAATAAAGCCAAGGACTTTTGGACACTCTTTTACGATATGCCAAGTATCATCATTCATTTCCATTTCGACCAATACATAGCCTGGAAAGAACTTACGCTCTGATTTACGTTTCTTGCCATCCTTCATCTCTACCACTTCTTCGGTAGGAACAAGGACTTCACCAAAGCTATCGGCAACAGCGCTACGCTGGATTCGATCATTAAGCGAACGCATCACTTGTTTTTCATAGCCTGAATAGGCATGAATAATGTACCAACGTTTCATAGCTCTCTTACCCGATAATAAACTTCATTAACCAGCCTAGAATATAGTCAAAACACCATAATAAAATGGCTGCTACAACTACAACTACAAGGACATGCCAAGATGTGGTCACGGTCTCTTGTTTGGTAGGCCAGGTTACTCGACGTAACTCGATTCGTGCATCTTTAACAAGACGAACAAAGCCTTTGCCTTGATGGGTGGCGTATAATAAACCGAATGCCACAACGATACAAGCCAAAATTACCCCAACACGCACCCAAATATCATTCGCGGGTGCCCAGTATGCAGGTAAATGTTGGTTTACCATCATTGCACCTACCAATAAAATCAAGGCGATAATCCACAGAACTACGTCCAATGGAGAACCTGAACTTACATCTACAGCAGGATTATTTCTTTGAGGAATTGCCGCTTCGCTTAATGCGTCGCGTGATTTATCATTCGACATTTTTGTACTCGTCGTAGGTTTCGCGACTTATTATATGACCAGTTTTGCCGACATCAAGCGTCTTTTAAAAAAACTTGGCAGGCCAGGAGGGACTCGAACCCCCAACATTCGGTTTTGGAGACCGACGCTCTACCAATTGAACTACTGGCCTGTAAAACAAACTGGAGCCTAAACTCCAGCTTGTTTTTACTATTCTATGATTATGCAGTTACTTTAGCAACTACACCAGCACCTACTGTACGACCACCTTCACGGATCGCAAAACGCAGACCTGGGTCCATTGCGATTGGGTGGATCAGTTCTACTGACATCTCAACGTTGTCACCAGGCATAACCATTTCCACACCTTCTTTCAACTGGATCGCACCAGTTACGTCAGTTGTACGGAAATAGAATTGTGGACGGTAACCGTTCAGGAATGGAGTGTGACGACCACCTTCTTCTTTAGAAAGTACGTATACTTCCGCATCGAATTTAGTGTGTGGCTTGATTGAACCTGGTTTAGCCAATACTTGACCACGTTGTACGTCTTCACGCTTAGTACCACGAAGAAGAACACCACAGTTCTCGCCCGCACGACCTTCGTCTAGAAGCTTACGGAACATCTCAACACCAGTTACAGTTGTTTTAACGGTGTCTTTGATACCTACGATTTCAACTTCTTCACCAACGCGTACAACACCAGTCTCAACACGACCAGTTACTACTGTACCACGACCAGAAATAGAGAATACGTCTTCAATTGGCATCAAGAATGCTTGATCGATTGCACGTACTGGCTCTGGGATGTAAGTATCAAGCGCTTCAACAAGTGCAACTACAGCATCTTCGCCATACTGGCCAGATTCGCCGTTCAGTGCAGCAAGAGCAGAACCACGGATTACCGGAGTGTCGTCACCCGGGAAGTCGTATGTAGAAAGAAGTTCACGAACTTCCATTTCTACCAGTTCGATCAGCTCTTCGTCATCAACGATGTCACATTTGTTCAGGAATACGATGATGTATGGAACACCAACCTGACGAGAAAGCAGGATGTGTTCACGAGTTTGTGGCATAGGGCCATCAGTCGCTGAACATACCAGGATCGCGCCATCCATCTGAGCCGCACCAGTAATCATGTTTTTAACATAGTCGGCGTGACCTGGGCAGTCGACGTGAGCGTAGTGACGAGTTGGAGAATCGTATTCTACGTGTGAAGTATTAATGGTAATACCACGTGCTTTTTCTTCTGGTGCAGAGTCAATTGCAGCGTAGTCACGAGCTTCACCACCGAATTTCTTCGCACATACAGTTGCAATCGCAGCTGTTAAAGTTGTTTTACCATGGTCAACGTGACCGATTGTGCCCACGTTAACGTGTGGCTTATTACGTTCAAACTTAGCCTTAGCCATGTTAATCTTCCTCGTTTACGTCGAACACAATTCTGAGTAAAACCCAGCTCCGACATATCGTTTAAAAAAACCGAACACCAAATACTTGAAAAGCAGACTAAATAGCCTGCTTTTGGAATATTTTTGCAACTTAAGTTGCCAAACTGTAATCTGGAGCTCTTATCGAGATTTGAACTCGAGACCTCTCCCTTACCAAGGGAGTGCTCTACCACTGAGCTATAAGAGCAAATATTAGTACTTCAACTCATGGAGCGGGAGACGAGGATCGAACTCGCGACATGCAGCTTGGAAGGCTGCCGCTCTACCAACTGAGCTACTCCCGCACGATGTTGGTACTAAACCACTTTGAAGTCTTAAAATTGGTGGTGGGAGAAGGATTCGAACCTTCGAAACTTTCGTAGCGGAGTTACAGTCCGCCCCCTTTGACCGCTCGGGAATCCCACCATTTTACACTTACATCAGTGTCGTTCTTTACTTTGCACTCCAAACTTTCTAAGATGGTGCCGGCACACGGATTCGAACTGTGGACCTACTGATTACAAGTCAGTTGCTCTACCAACTGAGCTATGCCGGCGTTTCTTAGTGTTTCGTACGTTTCGTATCGGAACGGTGTGCAGTTTAGCAAAACTTGAAATCCGTGCAAGTGTTTTTTTCAAAAAAAACGCCAAAAACTCACAAAATCAATCCGTTTGACGATAATTCAACCGCCTTGATCACTGCGCGAGCTTTTATTTGGGTTTCATTCCACTCAGACTCAGGATTTGAGTCTGCAACCAAACCTGCTCCGGCCTGTACATAGACCTTATTTTCACGAATAACGCAGGTACGAATCGCAATCGACATGTCCATTTCACCATGCCAGCCTAAATAACCCACAGCACCGCCAAAAATTCCGCGTTTTACAGGCTCGACTTCATCAATAATTTCCATGGCGCGGATTTTAGGCGCCCCAGAAAGTGTGCCTGCTGGGAAAGTGGCTTTAAAAACATCCAGCGCATCGATATCATCGCGGACTTCACCCTGTACATTCGACACAATATGCATGACATGGGAATAACGCTCGATCACCATTTGATCGGTCACTTGCACTTTTCCAGTTTTTGAGACCCGTCCCACATCATTTCGCCCCAAGTCGATCAGCATGACATGCTCGGCGATCTCTTTTTCATCAGAAAGTAACTCTTGTTCTAAAGCCAGATCTTCTTCTTTACTTTTGCCGCGTGGACGGGTTCCTGCCAGCGGGCGGACTGTAGCAATACCATTTTCCAGACGGGACAGAATTTCTGGTGAAGAACCGACAATATGAAACGGTGTCTGGTTGTCCAGGGTCTGCCCTTGTACCAAAAACAGGTAAGGGGATGGATTTAAATGACGCAATGCGCGATAAACCTGTAACGGGTCGCCATCAAAGTCAGACACCATCCGGTGGCCTGGTACCACCTGCATGACATCTCCAGCACGGATATATTCCTTAACCTGCTCTATCGACTCCAGAAACTTATCTTTTCCGGTGAGCGACTCGAAATGCGGAGGGGTATGTTTTTCTGCTTTTAAGCTGACTGGGGTTGCCAGAATATTTTCCAGTTCATTTAATTGTTCCTGTGCTTTTTCATAAGCAACTGGATCCGTGGCATCGCCATGTACAATCAGGAACAAGGTATCTTTTAAATTATCAAACACGATGACTGTTTTAGACAGCATCATCCAGAGGTCTGGCAGACCCACAGGATCCGCTTCAGGCATATTGTTCAGGCGTGGTTCGATATAACGTACCGTATCGTAACCAAAGTAACCCACCAGACCGCCGGTAAAACTTGGCAATGCCGGAAGTTCGGCCTGAGTCGGAACTTTAAACTGGGCCTGAAAATCACGGATATACTGAAATGGATCGCTACATGCCTGCTGCTCAAGGCGGCCATCGGCATGTTGTATTGTGAGTTGCCCTGCATTACAGGAGAATACGGTAGATTCACCGAGTCCAATAATGGAATAGCGCGCCCAGTTTTCACCGCCCTCAACAGATTCAAACAAATAGGCATGTTGATGCTGTTTTAAACGGGCAAATACGGACAATGGGGTTTCTGTATCCGCCAGACGCTGGCGATAAACAGGAATCAGGTTGTACCCTTGTGCTGCAAGTTGCTGGAATTGGGCTTGAGTGGTCATTCGGTTTTTCTCTTTTAATAGGGTTTACTTAGTTTGCAAATTGAAGTGAACCGAGCGACGCCATCGAAAAACCGTATCACTATTCATTCTATTTCCTTTATTCCCTTGTGCTAGTTCAGCAAATCTCTTAAGTCACTCACGATCTGCTGTGGCTGCGAATCCGCAATATCCTCGCCATGATTATAGCCATAGCTGACTACAATACAATCAATGCCTGCCCGACGTGCTGCTTCAATATCATTGCAAGAATCACCAATCAGCAAGACCTGTTCTTTGGCCACCTGATAATGCTCCACACAATGTAATAGCTGACGTGGATGCGGCTTACGTTCGGCAAACCGGTCACCGCCGATGGTATCTGTAAAATACTGTGACATTTCCAAGGCATCCAGAATACTGCATGCCGGGCGCTCCGGTTTATTGGTAACACAGATCAGGGTTTTACCTTCGGCCTTGGCCCAAGCCAGAAATTCCAGAATCCCCGGGAAAGGCACGGTATCAATACATGGATCGGCATTGTAAATTTCCAGAAAGGTGCTGAGTAATTCCTGATGCTGGGCTGGCATCACCTCACCGACCAAATGGCGCAGGACGCTCTCGCAAAAGAGGGAACTACCCTTGCCAATCCAGACCCGCACCTGCTCTTCCGTCACCGAGGGCAGTTGCATGATATTAAGACTCATATTCATGGCGCGATACAGATCATGAGCCGAATCCACCAAGGTACCATCCAGATCAAATAAAATCAGCTGGCGCTGTTCGAGCTGTGCAATTGACATCCTGACCCTCGTTTTTAGTTATGCATTGTCAAAAAAGGCATGCGTTCTGCATGCCTTGATTGTATAGCCAATCATCGGCCTATTTAAATAATACCCAGGCAATAATTGCCAGAATCACCAGTACAATCAGGGAAATCAAGCCCACAGAAGCGTTTTTCTGCGCCTCTTTTTCCTGCTCAACACGGGAAATCGGCTGCTCTACCGGAACCGGGGCGGGCTCAGGCTTGACGGCGGTCAGATCTATACCTTCAGCAATCGGGGCCGGTTTCGGAATACCGACATTGGTTGGCATGCCATCACGTGTTAACTGGATCGAAGCATCACGCTCTTTCAATTCTGGTATACCTTGCTCATTCATATGTTGAGCTGGCGTTTTTTCAACCACTTCTACATCTTCAGTCACTTTTTCAGCAGTTGCTTCAATGTCTGCAGCAACGTCAACCGCTCGAACCGGTTCAAGCACCAAAAACTTCAAGCTGGCAAATTGAACGATATCATCTTGCTTTAACAGGGTTTCCTGCTCAATACGCAGATCATTTACAAAGGTACCATTGGATGAACCCAAATCCTGCACCCACAGTGCATCCTCTTTAAGCAGGAAAGCCGCATGTTTACGCGAAATCTCTGCTGCCTGCAACACAATATCGGCGCTCTGATGACGCCCTACCAGCATGTCACGCTCTATTGCAATATCTTGTCCAGCGAGATCATCTGTAATCGCATGTATTTTCCAAGTCATGAAATCCACTTCTCTATTCTCTTTGCCGCTATCATAACATGCTGCATGCCCATGCGAATATCCTAGCTTTTCGGTCTAAGTGTAGTGGTTGTAACGGTATTTTTACTTTTTTCGATCTGCTCGACAGGCGGTACAGTCTGCTGTGGAATGACTGGCTCGATTGCAACAGGTGTGGTCGTCACTGTAGATGAGTTCGTTGCAGGGGCCGTTGGCACAGTCTGATAAGGCGAATTTTTTAATGGGGTTTTAGACACTGGAATACGCTGCTGATAGACATCATCTACATTTTCCGGCAATTTGGAGAAATTCCCATCTGCATCCAGAGCCAATTGCAAACTATATAACTGGCTATAGCGCTGTTGGGTCAGTTTGCGTACTGCATTCTTGTCGCCCACAATGGTCGGATGAATAAAGATCAACAGGTTACGTTTCTGATTAGACTTTCCTTCGGAGCGGAATAAGCGGCCAAGACCTGGAATGGCACCCAGACCCGGTATAGCCTGACGGCCATAACTGGTGTTGTCCGAAATCAGACCGCCCAATACAATGGTTTGGCCATGTTCAGCCAGAATCGAGGTTTTAATGGCCCGTTTACTGGTCACCAGATCAGATGCCTGTCCTTTATTGGCTTTAACATCCGACACCTCCTGTTCGACTTCCAGACGTACCGTACCATCCTCCCCAATGTGTGGAATCACTTTTAAGGTTACCCCGACATCCTTACGTTCAATCGTGGTATAGGGATTGGCAACGCCAGCAGCACCCGTCGATACTGAACCGGTAACAAAAGGTACGTTTTCACCTACCACGATATACGCTTCTTCATTGTCCATCGTGACAATAGACGGCGTAGACAACAGATTGGATTTGGTGGTTTCTTTGAGCGCCTGAATCAGGGCTCCATACAGCTTGCGGGACCCATCTGCGCCTTCTTTATAGTCACCCAGGATTAATGAGCCACCTGTACCCAGTGCACTGCCCGCCCCTGCTAGGCCGCCAGTCAGATAACCCGCGGCAATATTTTTCAGGCTGCTGCCAAAATTATCAAAGTTAATCAAGCCAATACCGCTATTGAGATCACCCAGGGCCCATTGCACCCCAAGCTGGTCCGCGTCATTGCCTTCAATCTCAATAATGGCAGCTTCAATCAGCACCTGCTGGCGACGAACATCCAGCTGGTTAATTGCGGATTCTATTTCACGCATTAACTGCGGATCTGCCTTGACCACCAGCGAGTTCTGGGTAGCGTCCGCAATAATACTAACCCCATTGGCACTAAAACTACTGATGCCCCCCTGCTCGGCTTTCATACCACTGTTCAGCTGAATACCGGAAGCACCATTACTATTTGAATTGCTGCCAGCACTGTTGCTATTGCTTAAATTACTGATGGGATTGGATGAAGATGAGTCAGATGACGCATGATCCGAACTACTTTTTACGGCCTGACCCGTGACCAGACCTTGCAGAATTTCCGCCAGATTCTTGGCACTCGCATATTTCAGGCGAAAGACTTTTAATCCGCCCAGACGGTCGGCGGCCGGCACATCCAGCGTTTCAATCATCTGACGTACCCGTTTGCGGGTGGCCAAATCACCTTTGATCAGAATCCGGTTGGTTCGCACATCGGCAATTACCCGAACACGAGAACCACGCAGATCCTTGGCGGCACCTGTCGCGGTCATCGACTCAATCAGCTCGATCATTTCTTCAGCCTGACTCGATTGCAGGCTTACTGCCTCGATGTCATTTTGCCCTGTTCCGTCCAGATTACGGATGATGGTTTCCAGCTGATAAATATTATTGGCACGATCTGACACGATCAGGGCATTGGTGCCCGGCACAGCAGCCAGATGGGCAAATTGCGGCATTAAAGGACGCAGGGCCGGAATCAGGTCATTCGGATTGGTATTTTCCAGCCAGATGACCCGGGTAACAATCTGGTCTCCACGGGCGCGGCTACGGGCATCATAGGGAATGCCCGAGTTTTTGACATTGCTATCAGGCACCAACTTGATGGTATTACCTGAAGGAATGGCCACCACCCCATTGACATTCAACACGCCTAAAAACAGGTCATAAACTTCATTTTTATTTAAAGGCTTATTGGAAATCACCGTAACATTACCACGTACCCGGGGATCTACTGCAAAATTTTTACCTGTAATATCAGCAACTTCATTAATGAAAGCGGTTAAGTCTGCATCCCGGAGATTAATTTTCCAGGTTTGCGCATAACTGGCCGTACTGACCATAGCCACCAATGGTGCGGCCGCGCACAGCGCCCAAGCTGATCGATTATTATTAAATAAAGCCATAAACTTTTGTGCTTCCTAACCCTATATGTTGTGATGACACATCATTTCAAATCTTGTTGTATGGTCATCACCTGATCACCACGTTGTATTTCGAGTTTCACCTGACCTTCACGTCGAGCCTGTTCTAGTAATTGTGCTTCAGTCTGCCCCTGTGTGAGCGTCTGGCCATTTAAAGACAGAATCCGATCTCCCGGTCTTAAACCCAGGCGGTTACGCAGCGCAAGCGGTGTACGAGAGGTGACTTCATAACTGCCATCGGCTGCACTAACCCCCATATTTTGTAAATATTGTTCACGATTTTCCTGCATCTGCTGAATGGCACGACCAATCTCATTTTGCGGTGATGGGGCAGGAGCTTGAGGCTCAGCCCGACCTTCATTACCTGAAGAGGGCTTGGCAGACAGCAGAGACTGTTCTGGAACAATCGGCTGATTTAAACCATTTTCCAGCCCTTTGAAGAATACTTCCTGCGTGGCCCCGCCAGGACGGCGCAGTACAACCCGATCCCAATACACTTCTGCCAGCTCAAATCCACTATTGGCCAGCGTTTCGCCCACACGGTAACGGTCGACCTGATCATTAATTTTAAAAACTGCTGAAGAGTTATAACTCGGGCTGGCCACCACCACCCCTTGCAAGCTGAGATTGGCAATCTCGGTCGTTGCCGCCGTTTGTGTGTTTTCCTGAAATAACGAAAATGCACTGATATTCGGCACCTGTGGCTGTTGTGAACCGAGTTCGACCCGATCTACCTGCATGGCCTGAGGAGGAGCCACCAACAACCAGAATAGAGCAGCCAGTTTCCAGCATACATACAGCATTAAAAACAGGAGCAATACAGGTGCAGCCCGGTTAGCTTGCTGCAGATTCAAGCTCTTCAAGTCATCTAGAGAGAAGGCCATCAGTTTAGCCCTCCCATCAGCGGTTGGCGGGTACTAATGACATAGGTGTCCAGACCGGCTTTACCTGTATAAGTAGGTGCATTCATCAAGAAACGCTGGGTGAGCTGGACATCCAGCATGAGATCAGGATCAAGTTTTATATTTAGCATTCGCTGATCGCGGGCATCTCGTACGTCCAGCAGCAGCTGGTTACTTTCATCCGAGAGCTGACCAGTTAAAGCCGGTACATTGATCTGTTCCTGACGCTGGGCAAAAGTATAAATCAACTCTCCTCCTGCCCACTGCAGCTGACCCGTCACCTGGCTAAAGCCCTGCTCTTTTTTATACTTAAAGTCCAGCTCTTTGAGCTGGATTGAATTACTAGGCCATTGCCAGGCGGCCAGCTTTTTTAAGCTTTCTGGTGCCAGCTGACCTTCAAGATTTTTAACTCTTAAAGTTTTGTTCAGGCCGTATGCCAGGGTACCGGAAAGTTGAGTATTACCGCTATGCAGATCGACTTGAGCCCCCAATCTCAGCAATAGCAGGTCCAGAGGTCTGAGCTGCCAATTCAAGCTTCCACTTAAGTTTCCTTTTTTCCAGTCTGCACTTCCCTGCCAGATATTCCCGTTAATATTGTGTAAGACCTGATTATTTTTATAAAATTTTGAAACTAACCAAGCTGCTGGCACCTGCAGTACAACAAAGATAAAAAAGGCCCCAATTGCAAGTATTAACCACTTTAAAGTTTTCGGTTTACTGCTCATTCCATCACGACCAACATATCGAATCTGAATTCCCGTTTATCATTTTTACTTCTACAGACCATTATGCACACTTTTTCTATGGCGCCAATTCATAGCTATAAAAAAACCAAGCAGTCATGCTTGGTTCATCAATCATAGCTCGCCTATATGACGAGCTAATGACGAAATATTAATTAAAAATTAAATTAAAAAATCTTCCAGCTTTGCACCTTTTTCCAATTCTGCAACCAGCCAACGTGGCTGTTTACCACGACCAGTCCAGGTATCTGCAGTATTCGATTTACTGCGGTAACGTGGCTCTACAGATTTACGTGAGGTTTTTTTACGTTTCGACGCGCCAAACTCGATCAGCTGTTCAATACTTAATCCCACTTTTTCCGCAATCTCTAAAACTTGACGATAAGCTTCTTCAATTTCTTGATCTTTTTTTGAGGCAATCAGGGCTTCAGCTTCAGCTTGCAGGCGTTTTAACTGTTCAACAGATAGATTTGTGATATCCGGCATTATATTCTCCAAAAAATATTTCAATAACATTATTTGTTTTATTAAATAACAGCTTCATCATATTTATTTTAAAAAAAATATTCAATATATAATTGAAGTCTACAACAATAAATTGAAAACTCATTACAAAAAATAAATAATTAGTCTACCTATTAAATTATATGCCCCACACTTGATTCAAGTTGGATGATTTTTTCTCGAATAGTTGGCGGAATGACTGTTTTTTGTAGAGTGTGTTTATTGAGACAGACAATTACTGCTTCTGAAGTGGCCACAATACACTGTTGGACTTCACTCCATAATAGATAATGCATTCTGATTGCAGTATGCCTGAGTTCATCAATACGTACCGCAATCTTTAACTGATCAGGATAGACCACCGGTTTTAAATATCGGCATTGATTTGAAGCCACTACAGTTAAAATATCTTCATCAAAAACATTTAATTGATTTAAATACGCCAGACGTGCACTTTCAATATAGCGGTAATAGATAACATTATTAACATGACCAAAAGCGTCCATATCTCCCCAAGCCACGACCTGTGAGTAAATGACTGGATATTGTTGTAATTCCGACATGATCATCCTTAAATTCTAATTTCTATAAAATTGACATTCGATTCAAATACCTTATGCAGCTGTTGCAACAAATCTTCTCTGTCCTGCAAGACCGACTTAATTCTTAAATACCCCATACGGATATCATCCGGGTATGAGTCCAGCAATTGCTCAGCTTCCTCAGTCTGCCCTGTGGCCCGTAACACGTGCCATTTGGCAAAGGTCAGAATAGGCAGGGTCATATATTTATTTTCCCAAAGTGCAATTTGCTCAGCAATATAACTATAATCTGGAGCCTGTCTTAATAGTTGCTGCTGGAACCACAAATAAAAGACATCCTGATTAAATTGCTGTTCCAGTAACTGCATGGCCAGACTTTCATGTTCGGCACTCATTTCGGGCATTTTAAATAATAGTTTTAGCCATAAGAGGTTAACCTCGTAATCGCGCGTAAATAACTGGGGTTTTAAGTCCAGATATCGTTGCTGCAAATATTTTAAATCTTCTTCACTGGCCTGATCATAGGCCGCTAATAATTGTTCTAACCAGGATTTTTTGACTTTTTGGTCTAAATGTCCATATTTAGTCGAGCGCAGATATAACCACGGAAACTGTAAGGCAAACTGTCCCCATAATGAATTTAAACGTTGTTCATAGGCGGTTTTCACCTGATTTAACCAAGGTGATAATTCATGCTGGTTTAAAAACTCTAAATGGGTTAAAGCCTGCTGGCCATCCTGCTGAGATAAATAAATTTCTATTCGCTGTAATTCTGCCAGCTCAAATGCCATAGGGTTAGATTGATTTAAGGCTTGTAAGGCTTCGCTATATTGCTGCTGTCCCCAAGATAATCGCGCCTCAATAATATATTTGAGTAGCCCTGAAGTATTAAAAGACTGCTGAATAAAATTGCGCTGATCCTGTGCTGCATTCAGCAACCAGACCACAGCCAACTGCTCATAAGGATGTAAACGGGCAAAACTAAACACTGTTTCATGCTTGCGCTGTTCACGGCTCAAATAGCGTTTGGTGGCATACCAGATCATTTGCATCACCAAACTGGTCAGCGCCAGCATAGCAGCCAGAAACCAGAAGGTGGTCTGAATTTGCCATTCACGCCAGTATAAATAGACATACCCCGGGCCATGGCCATAACTCATCACGCTTAGGACCGCAATGCCAAACAAACACGCCAATAAATAAGCAAGCAAAATATGTTTCATAAGCGTTTAGCTCAGCAGGGTACGAGTATTTAACAACGGAACAGGCGTTAGTGGCGTGGCCTTGATCTGTTGCAACTGTTTGATCCAGTGCTGACTGCGTTCATCCGGCAATTGCTCCAGCACATCAATGACGCTCTGCAATGCCTGCTGGAAAGCCACTTGCTGCCCCTGTTGCAGGGTGTTTTGTGCAATCAGCAAGCGTAGTTGTGCTTCTTTTAAAATCAGATGGCGTTGCATCAGCACACTGCTCATCTGTTCGACCGGCTCAACTTGAATCCAGCGTTGCCAAAATGAACGAGTTTGCGTAGATGAGGCCTGATGGGGGAGCTGAATTTCTTTTTTAATTTCAGCATCCATCTGGCTTAATAATTCATTCAGTCTGTTCCGTTGCATCACCCGTTCATTGGTCCACTGCTTCAAAGTCTCCTGGTCTTTGACGATCGCCTGTTCCAGACTGCCAGCCAACGCAGGTGCCAGGCCCAGCTGAGCCACTTCATTTTTTAAACGGTTCAATTTTTCTACCGCCACAGCATGTTGTTGCTGTTGCAGAGCAAATTCAATCAAATCCAGATATTGTTCAACCAGCTCCAGGTTTTGATGTGTATCGACCGCGACAGTCTGACTATTCTCAGAACCACTCACCACAGCTGCTGTAGATGAGTTCGAGACCACCAACCGCTTTAAAGCCACCAGCTGATCATTCAGGTTAGCATTCTGCTGCTGGATCTGATTTAAACGTCCATTTAATTCCGTCTGGGCTGAATTCAAGAGATATAGGTCATAGCTCAGTTTGACAATCCATGCCAAAGCCAGAGTCAGAAACAGGATGAAAATTTTTTTCATGAATGCCCTAATGTCGTCAGCATATAGTGCAGAATAGTTGATCCGCTTAAGTCATCGAGCTGCGCGAATTGAAAACCTGCCTGATGCTGCTGTTGATATTCCCCCAGGAGCACTGCCAAACGCGGCCCCAAAACCAGATAATGCGCTTGATGAATCAGTTGTGGACAGCTTTTTTCTGCCAGATCCAGCCAGTTGAGCCAGCTGGCTTCACTACTGATTAATACTACGCAAGGCTGTTCAGCCTGAATCACAGCCCGTTTTTTTTCTAAAATGTCTGCACTCTCGGCCGGACATTGCCGTCGGTAAAGTACAAAATTCAATACCTGAACCTTCTGCTCATGCAGATGCTGCATCATGAACTGGCGTCCCCCTTCACCCCGCCAGAAGGCCACCGTCGCTGGC
>NZ_SMTB01000038.1:0-25955 GCF_006864105.1 Acinetobacter sp. RF14B
GCGGGAATGTGCTGTATTGTGTCAATCAGTGTGAATCATTGGTTAGATGAGTGTTACATATAAAGGTTGCTCTGTTGTGTTTGTGTTTGTGTTTTTTTTTTTTGGAAAGCAGACGCAGGAATACGAGCTAATGAGCGGTGAATGGAGTGAAGAAGGGGGAGAGGACGATCTCCACAGGAATGACGAGCGTTTCGAGAGAAAGAAGTTTGGATTTAATTAATTAAATCATATGGAAAAAATCAGTGGCCTGTTCAGGAGTGGCCTGAATGAGTTCATCCAGGTCACCGCCAGCAAAAAAAGTTTTTTTGGCGGATCGAAAAATAATCCCGCTAATATGCTCATCTGTCTGGAGCTGGGCAACGGTTTCATCTAGGGCCTGACGAAAGTCGGCATTCATGGTATTGGCAGACTGATTCGGAGAATCAAGGGTTAAAATGACAATATTATCTGCAGTTTTTTGATATTGAATTGCGCTCATACATTTTTATCCAAATAATAATTGATGAATTTAGAATTATTGTCCTTACTCAAGTTTAGAAACTTCCATGATTGTGGAGGCGATCCAAATTCATCTGAATTCTGGGTCTAACCCTAAAGTTCAGGCTACTAATACAAAATGCACTTCTCATTTGGCAAAAGTAGGTGAAGCCCTGGTCATACACACCACCTGTTTAATTGTGTCATTTAGCTGACTAGCCCGCAGACACAGGACTCATATGATGATCGGTAGCGTGCCTATGACGTTAACGGGCCTTAAATGCCTTCGGGTATTTAAATTAAACCAGTTCAATAATGGTGGCGATGCCCATGCCGCCGCCAACACATAAGGTGGCCAGACCACGTTTTTTGCCCTGACGTTCCAGTTCATCCAACAAGGTGCCCAAAATCATTGCACCAGTCGCCCCTAGGGGATGTCCCATAGCAATCGCACCACCATTCACATTGACTTTGGCAGGATCAACCTTCATTTCATGGATAAAACGCAGCACAACGGCAGCAAAAGCTTCATTGACTTCAAATAGATCAATGTCATCCACTGTCAGTCCGGCTTTGGCCAAGGCTTTGCGCGCAGCCGGAGCAGGGCCAGTTAGCATAATGGTCGGATCAGCCCCCACCAGTGCAGTTGCCAGTATTTTGGCACGGGGTTTAAGATTGTGCTGTTGAACGGCCTGTTCAGAAGCCACTAGCACCACAGCGGCACCATCTACAATTCCGGAAGAGTTGCCGGCATGATGCACGTGCTGGATACTGCCTACTTCCGGATATTTTTGTAGGGCGATGGCATCAAAGCCCATCTGTCCCATCATGGCAAAACTAGGGTTGAGTGTGCTCAACGCCTCTGCTGTGGTATTGGGTTTAATAAACTCGTCTTGCTCCAGAATTACGACACCGGCTTTATCTTTGACAGGAATAATAGATTTATTGAAATAACCCTGCGCCTGTGCAGCTGCTGCCTTTTTCTGGGATTGCTCAGCAAACTGATCCACATCCGCACGGCTATAGCCATCAATACTGGCAATCAGGTCAGCGCCGATCCCTTGCGGAATAAAATCACAGGCCATATTGGTTTCCGGGTCCAAGGCCCAAGGCCCACCATCTGAACCCATCGCTACACGAGACATAGACTCAACGCCACCTGCAACGACCAGATCTTCCCAGCCAGAACGGACTTTCTGTGCGGCCAGATTGACAGCCTCCAGCCCCGAGGCACAAAAACGGTTGATCTGTACACCGGCCACGTCATTGTCCCAGCCCGCCGCAATCGCAGCAGTTTTGGCAATATCCGCACCCTGATCCCCAACTGGTGTCACGCAGCCCAAAACAATATCATCGACCTGCGCAGTATCCAGATGATGACGTTGCTGGAGTTCATTTAACAATGTGGTTAATAGGCTAATCGGTTTGACTTCATGCAATGCGCCGTCTTTTTTTCCCTTTCCGCGTGGTGTGCGAATGGCATCAATAATATAGGCCTCGCTCATACAATATCCTTTTTGCTTTACTAAAATTATTCTAATATTTCGAGTGTAATGATTAAATTTTGAAGTGCAATGACGAGAACGAACCAGATCATTTGAGCAGTTTGGTCAATAGGGATGGACAGAAAAAATAGATCTAAAAAAAGCCCAAGTCTGGAGCTTGGGCTTGGCTAGCTAATCACCCAGCAGGTGATTAGCTTTTACAATAAAGGTTTATTAAACCGATGTTAATGGTAACCATGTAACTGGCGATACAGACCTGGCGTAACACCCGTCCATTTCTTGAAAGCACGGTGGAAGGTGCTGGTTTCACTAAAGCCGACCTGCTGCGCGACATCTTCAAGAGTCAGATCCGGGTTGAGTAAGAGATGAATTGCAGCATCACGACGCAGCGCATCTTTTACCCCCTGATAACTCTTGCCTTCAGCTGCCAGACGACGGCGCAAGGTTTGCGGAGACAGATATAGCATGGAGGCTACATCGTTCAGGGTGGGCATTTCTTCGCCAATCTGGCTCTTCAATACATCACGGATACGTGAAGTCAGTGAATTGGTGTTTTTGAACTTCACCAGCAGTTGTGCTGGAGCGGCTTTCAGGAATTCTTCTAGCGTTTCTTCATTCTGGCGAATTGGCAAATCCAGATAGTCGGCTGCAAAAGTAATTTCAGTACGCGGCATATCGAACTGCATCACTGGGGCAAAAAACAGGGCGTCATACTCATCGGCATGGGCCGGACGCGGATAGCTGAAGTGGACACGCTCCAGTGGCAGGCGACGCTCAATTAACCAGGAAGCCAAGCCATGCCAGATCATCAGCATACTTTCGGTAATAAAGTGATCCGGATCCATCGAGTTGGGAATTAAAGGGACCAGGCGGGCTTCGTGTTTGTCACGCTCCAGCGTCACGGACCAGTCATCACCGAAGAGCTTATAGAACTGAGAAGAAAGCTCCAGTGCATCACCCAGCGTTTTGGCATGGATAATCAGCTGGCACATGATCGCAAAAGTACCCAAACGACGTGGCTGTTTGTCAAAGCCGACGTGTTCATCTTGAGTCACCATCCAGAGCATTTTAATAAAACGGGTATATTGTTCAGGCGAAATACGGGCCTTGGGCTGATGCAGCAATTCTGCTTCAATCCCAACGTGAGACAATAAAGTATCGACATCCATGCCGAGGCGTTTAACACCAGCTAAAGCTGCATTGACGAAATGGATGCTGATCGTATCACGACTCATGTTTAATCCTTCAGTCTCTTTAATGTTCACTAATATTTGACCTAAATGACAAAAAATAATAAATCAATGGCAATTTACAAGAAAGCAATTACCATTTTCTTACATGGTAAATTGCCGAAACTATCAAGGTAAATGGCTGAACATGACATTGTTTTCTGGTTTTTATGTTTTATGATAAGGCAAAAAGCAATATAAGTAGAGTAAAAACTCCAATGTCCTATGCGCTAAAAGGATTGAAAGTCCTCGATTTTTCTACATTACTACCAGGCCCGTTTGCCACTTTATATCTTGCAGATCTAGGTGCAGAGGTTGTGCATATTGAATCACCGACCCGGCCTGATCTGGTCCGTTTGATGCCGCCTTTTGCACATGGGCAAGCGACTACCCATAGTTATCTGAACCGAAACAAGCATTCTGTGGCACTGGATTTGAAGAATCCGGAGCATCTTGAGCAGATCCGGATGAGAATTGCAGATTATGACATTGTAGTTGAACAATTTCGTCCAGGCGTGATGCAGCGGCTTGGCCTGGATTATCCAAGTCTCAGTGCTCTCAATCCTCGTCTGATCTATTGCTCGATTACCGGTTATGGCCAGACCGGCTCTTATAAAAACCGGGCGGGACATGATATTAACTATCTGGCTCTATCAGGAATTGCCGGGCATAGTGGCCGGATTGAAAGTGGACCACCGGCAATGGGTATCCAGATTGCCGATGTTGCGGGTGGTTCCATGCATGCGCTGGTTGCAATCCTGGCCGCCGTGATTGAACGGCAGAGCAGTGGCCAGGGGCAATATATTGATATTTCCATGACCGATTGCGCTGCGACCTTAAATAATATGGCAGCTTCAGCCAGTCTGGCAGCTAACCAGCATCAGCAGGCCGAATCGGGCTATTTAAATGGTGGTACATTGTATGACTATTATCAGACGCAGGATGGACGTTATCTGTCGATTGGCAGTCTGGAACCGCAGTTCATGCAAGGGCTGGCACAGTTACTGGAGCTGCCGATCATTTTGGAAAAAGGAACCTCTTTTGCTCCTGAAGATCATGCTCAGGTCAAGCAGGCCATTCAAGACAAAATCCGCTCCCAGCCTTTAGCCCACTGGCAAATGCTGTTTGCTCAGGCGGATGTGTGTGTCGAGCCGGTATTAAAACTGGAGGAAGCCTTGCACTCCGAACTGGCGCAGCAACGGGGATGGGTCGTACAAGTACCTCTGAAAATGAATGATTCTGAACAAAGCCAAGCCCAGCTGGCTTGTCCAATCAAATTTTCGCGCTCAGCCATGCGTTATGATTTTATCGGTCAGGCTCTGGGAGAAAAGCAGAACTGGTAATTTAAACCCAAGTTAACTCCTTTATGAAAATAAATGCTAAAGATCTCATAAATAAATCATTTAGCTAAAAAAACAGCAGAAGTGACGCTAAAGCTTTATATCATTGAATCTAAGGTAGGCTTATCAATAAAATCGCTATGAAATATGTATAAAAAGCATTTTATTGATAGTTTTAATCTCGCTATCCTTGCCAGCGATATAATAGAAACTACTAGCTGTACGCCATGTATTTATATACTGATTTCGATCAGCAACTGATTAATGAACGTGTTGCACAGTTCCGTGACCAGACGGAACGTTATTTAGCGGGCAAATTGACGGAAGAAGAATACCGTCCGCTCCGCCTCCAAAATGGTCTTTATGTCCAACGTTATGCACCGATGCTGCGTATCGCGGTACCGTATGGCCTGATGAATTCTAAGCAGCTGCGTAAAGTGGCTGATCTGGCTCAAGAATATGACCGTGGCTATGCACATATCACCACCCGTCAGAATATCCAGTTTAACTGGCCAGCGCTGGAAAATGTACCAGACATGCTGGCAGAACTGGCGACGGTACAAATGCACGCGATTCAGACGTCAGGCAACTGTATCCGAAATACTACAACGGACCAGTATGCCGGTGTGGTGGCGGGTGAAATTGCTGATCCGCGTCCGACCTGTGAACTGATCCGCCAGTGGTCAACTTTCCATCCGGAATTCGCCTTTTTGCCACGTAAATTCAAGATTGCCGTATCTGCACTTGAAGAAATTGACCGCGCAGCCACTGCATTCCATGATATTGGAGTCTATATCGTAAAAAATGCAGCAGGTGAAATCGGCTATAAAATTAAAGTTGGCGGTGGCTTGGGCCGTACGCCAGTGATTGGCAGCTTTATTCGTGACTTCCTGCCACGTGAAGATTTAATAGCCTATCTTGAAGCTGTCCTGCGCGTGTATAATCTGCATGGTCGCCGTGACAATAAATACAAAGCGCGTATCAAGATTTTGGTGAAAGCATTAACACCGCAAGTATTTGCCGAGAAAGTTGAAGCTGAATTTGCACATACAGTGAAAACCCTGAAAATTGATGCAGACACCTTGGCGAAAATGGATGAGAATTTCACGCCATTTGACTATCAAGACTATGCAGATGAAGACTTCACTGAGCTGTTTGCACAACATCCAAAGTTCAAGCAATGGTTCAACATCAATACCAATGCACACAAAGTCACCGGCTATCGTATAGTCACGATTTCCCTGAAACGTGCGGGCATTGCGCCAGGTGATGTTTCGACTGAAGAAATGCAGCTGATTGCAGATCTTGCAGACAAGTATACCTTTGGTGAACTGCGTACCACGCATGAGCAAAATATTGCACTGGTGGATGTCCCGCAAAAAGACCTGTTCGAGTTATGGCAGACTCTGGATCAGCATAATTTGGCGCGTGCGCATATCGGTTTCTTGACTGACATTATCTGCTGTCCAGGTGGCGATTTCTGTTCATTGGCGAATGCCAAATCGATTCCAATTTCTGAAGCGATTTCACGCCGTTTTGATGATTTAGATACCATTTATAACTTGGGTAAACTCGATCTGAATATCTCAGGCTGTATGAATGCCTGTGGTCATCACCATGTGGGTAATATCGGTATTTTAGGGGTCGACAAAAAAGGTGCTGAGTTCTACCAGATTACGCTTGGTGGAAATGCAGACCACGATGCTTCGATCGGTGACATCTTGGGGCCATCATTCGCTGCCGACGTCGTACCGGATATTGTAGAAGAAATTCTGAATACCTATCTGGATTTACGTCAAGAAGGCGAGGAGTTTATTGATACGTATCGCCGTATCGGCATCAAACCATTCAAGGAGCGTGCATATGCTTAATACCGCACTACCTGTGCTCTCTAAAGATGGCACGATTGCCGACAACACATATCGACTCATTGGTGAAGATGGTGCATTGCCACAGGGTGATGTGGTGCTGACTGTCGAACAGTTAGACCAGATTGCCAATGTTTCTGGTAAAAAAGCATTGTACCTAACGGTTGATGCTTCGCCTGAAACCCATGAATTTCCGCTTGACCAACTTGATGCTATTTTTATTGAGTTTGCAGGTTTCAATGATGGCCGTGGTTATTCATTTGCTGCATTGCTGCGCCGTCAAGGTTTCCAGGGCGAGCTGCGTGCGACTGGTGATGTGTTCAAAGATGTCTTGAACTACATGAAGCGTTCTGGTTTTGATACTTTCGTGATTAAAGAAGGTAAGGATATTCAGGAAGCAGCTGCTGGCTTAGGTGATTTTACTAACCCATATCAGGCCTCCACTGCAGTATCAGAAGCGCGCTATCAAACAGGTGCTTAATCAGTACTGACTTAAAAAGCCTCCACACGGAGGCTTTTTTGATTTAGCTATTTATATATAGCTTCAAGTTGACAATTGATCATCCAGTGAATTCCAAACTGATCGCTAAAGGCGCCATAGAGCGCACTCCAGAAGGTTTTTTCCAGCAGCATTTCATTTCACCCTGCCGATAATGCATCAAGCATCTTTGGCCTTAGCCTGTTCATTTGCCTCCAGATGAATAGAAATGTAGTGACTATTCCCTGGCGTGAACACGGTATTGGTTTGCGCGCAAAATTTATCATTCGTATCGGATGCCATCAATTCTGTATCCTCATTCATAGGTACAGCAATATGCGGAATCAGATTTTTATCACCATCAGAAAGGTTCATCCCTTCTTCAGCAGAAATATCTCCATAACGATCAGCGTTGAAAAGTCACCGCCAAATACGGAACGGTAGAAGCGAAAGGCTGCTCCGGTATTAGCTTGAAAATTGGGATAGTGATGGAGTCGCATGACAGGACTCCTTTTTGTTGTGCCTTGTAAACCTAAGCGGCTTTGACTCATCTTGCATAAGGAAAACTACTAAAAATGTAAGCGAAAAAATCCTCCAGATTAGGAGGATTTTTAACTCCCTCTCCATGGGAGAGGGATGGGGTAGGGGCAGAGGTTAAAGTAATTCAATCGCCACTGCAGTTGCTTCACCGCCACCGATACAGAGTGCAGCAATGCCTTTCTTGCCACCTGTACGTTTTAGCGCATGAATCAAAGTCAAGATAATACGGGAGCCTGTAGAACCAACCGGATGGCCAAGTGCACATGCACCGCCGTTGATGTTGACTTTTTCTGGATCCAGCTTGAACTCATCCATTGGGCACATAGTGACCATGGCAAAAGCTTCATTAATTTCCCAAAGATCTACATCTTCAGTGGTCCAGCCAGTTTTATCCAGTACTTTTTGAATTGCCCCGACTGGCGCAATGGTAAACTCAGATGGATGCTGAGAATTGGAAGCATAGGCAACAATTTTGGCTAAAGGCTTTAAATCTTTTGCTACTGCATTGTCAGCCGAGGTGATTACTAGAGCTGATGCGCCATCTGAAATCGAGCTGGCATTGGCTGCAGTAATCGTACCGTCTTTGGCAAAAGCAGGACGGAGCGTTGGAATTTTATCGATATTGGCATTAAAGGGTTGTTCATCTTTATCAACCACCACATCGCCTTTACGGGTAGACACTGTTACGGGTACGATTTCATCACTAAAGTAGCCTGCATTGACAGCGTTCTGCGCGCGCTTCAAGGAACGGATTGCAAAGTCATCCATCTGTTCACGTGTATAGCCCTTTGTATTGGCCATATCCTGAGCAAAAGAACCCATCAGGCGACCTGTTTCAGCATCTTCCAGACCGTCTAGGAACATATGGTCTTTAATTTCGCCATGCCCCATACGGAAGCCGCCACGAGCTTTGGCCAAGACATACGGTGCATTGGTCATGGATTCCATACCACCTGCAACCACAATGTCAGCAGAGCCGGCTTTAATCATATCGGCTGCCTGCATAACAGCTTTCATGCCTGAACCGCACAGCTTGTTAATGGTGACGGCACCTGTTGAATCAGGAAGACCCGCTTGACGCATAGCCTGACGAGCAGGGCCCTGTTTTAATCCAGCCGGGAGTACACAACCCATGATGACTTCTTCAATATCGCCTGGCTGCAAGCCGGCACGTGCAATGGCTTCCTTAATGGCTACCGCACCGAGTTCAGGTGCAGTAACACTGGCTAGGCTACCTTGAAAACCGCCCATTGCGGTACGTGCACCATTGACAATTACGATGTCAGTCATTGTTATATCTCCGTATGTGTTTTAATCAATTTTTTTCCAACTCAAGCAGTATAGGATAAAAAAAACAGGATTAAAGCTTTAATCATCACGAAATATAGACTGTAGGGTTTCCTTAGCAGCTAGACAGATGTTCAATCCGTAGATGCCCCATTTTGCTTAATATAATGCGTTGCTGAGCGGCTTGATAAGTAGAACAGTAATAAAAGCTGCCATTTGATCCAATCGGTAAGCCTGTATTAGATTGATAAGTAATACTGGGGGTACGTAGAGTACCCCGCCAGCTTAAGTTACCGTATTTAAGGTTTAATTGATCAATATGTAAAATATGTTCGCCTGGATCTACTTGACGGCTCCTGTTTCTATCTATAAATACAATCAAGCTTTTATTCCATTGCGTTGGATGACAAGTTAAGGCATCCTGACTAGGACAGATCACTACATTTTGGTGCAGTACGGCTGCCTGGCTACGTGCAAAGCGATTTATGGAAAATAATTTAGCCGGAATAGCTTTGGCTTCTTGTCTGGAAAAGTAGCCATGAGCGTAAGGTAGTGCGATTGTCACCATAATTGCAATCAGCGCAATACAGATAATCAGTTCCACAAGCGTAAATGCTCTTGTTATTTTTATATACATAGAGTTACCTGAATTATATATTTTTTTATAAGAAATATGTTATTAATTATGCGTTTTTAGGCTGTATTGAATATTTTTAAAGAGTTCAAATAAGCCGTCAAAAAATAAATTGGTACTTAAAATAGGTGATTTGCGCTGTGAAATTGAGTAAAAAATTACCGAATTACAACGGAAATTGTAAGTAATTTTGTCAATAATTTACTTGATTAAATTAATCAAGCACTTGGAAAAATAATAAAGTGTTTGTATGATGCCATGTGAATAGCTTAAAAATAAAACTGGGGTAAAAAAGCCTATCTCAGGGTGGCCTAATATCAGGGCCTGAGCTTGAACAACAATTGTTATCTCTGGAGGATAAATCCATGAAAATGAGTCGTATTGCTTTAGCAATGCTTGTAGCAGCTCCTTTTGCTGCTGCAAACGCAGGCGTAACTGTTACTCCACTAATGTTAGGTTACACATTCCAAGACACCCAGCACAACAACGGTGGTGATGATGGTGAACTGACAACTTCTGGTCAAATGGAAGATGATTTATTTGTGGGTGCTGCACTTGGTGTTGAATTAACTCCATGGTTAGGTTTTGAAGCTGAATATAGCCAAGTAAAAGGCGATATGACAGATCTACCTGGTGCGGAATACAAAGGTCAGAACATTGCAGGTAACTTCTATGCAACTTCTGATGTATTCACTGGTAACTACGACAGCAAAGTTAAGCCATACATGCTTTTAGGTGCTGGTCACTACAAATATGAATTCGATGGTGCTACTGAAGCTGAATTAGGTCGTGTTGGCCGTGGTTTTAAAGAAGAAGGTACTCTAGGTAACGCGGGTATCGGTGCGTTCTGGCACATCAACGATGCATTGGCACTACGTACTGAAGCTCGTGGTACTTACCACTTTGACGAAAAATTCTGGAACTATACAGCGCTTGCTGGTCTTAACGTAGTTCTAGGTGGCCGTCTGAAACCAGCTGCTCCAGTTGTAGAAGTTGCTCCGGTTGAGCCAGTAGCTCCAGTAGCTCCAGCTCCACAAGAGTTGACTGAAGACCTGAACATGGAACTTCGCGTATTCTTTGATACTAACAAGTCAAACATCAAAGACCAGTACAAGCCAGAAATCGCTAAAGTTGCTGAGAAACTGGTTGAATATCCAAACGCAACTGCACGTATCGAAGGTCACACTGACAACACTGGTCCACGTGCATTGAACGAACGTTTATCTCTAGCTCGTGCTAACTCTGTGAAGTCTGCACTTGTAAACGAATACAACGTTGATGCAGCTCGTTTGTCTACTCAAGGTTTCGCTTGGGATCAACCGATTGCTGACAACAACACTAAAGAAGGTCGTGCTATGAACCGTCGCGTATTTGCGACAATTACTGGTAGCCGTACTGTACTAGTGGAAGGCGAACAGCAAACAGCTCAATAATTTATTATTGAATGTTAAAAGGCGGCTCATATGAGCCGCCTTTTTTTATATTGATTTTTTGCCTACACTTGTCTTTCTGAAATTGAATTGAGTAAAGACATGAGTGTGGAAATTCCTGAGGATTTGCAAAAGCTGGAGGCCAATAGCGGAATTTTTGCAATCTGGATGATCTTTCATCATTATGGTATCGATTTACATATTCCAGACTTGGTGCAATTGACTTGCCATGATAATGAGATGGGAGCTTCGAGTATTGCATTAGCAGTGGCTTTAAGTACACTCGGATTGGATGTGAATTTCTATACAGAACCCGATCTCGATAAACAACCGATAGAAGTCGACTTTTATCAGAAAGCCGAAAAACTCAAACTTCCTGTGCACGAGTTTCCTCTTGCTTATGCGGATATTCAAGCTTATGTAGAGCAGGGCACTTTTGTTATTGTGTTTTATGACACTTTAGAGGGTGTGGGAAATCATTCTTTAATTTATGACATTAATGCAAATGAAATCAGCTTCTTTGATAGTTTTGAGCCAATGTCCAAAGAGGTGTTTGAACAGCAGCGCCGGGTAGAGGGGATTTGTCAGCAGGTCATTGTGATTGATGACCGTCATTTTGTCATGCGTCATAATTAATCTAAAAATGTAAAAAAAAGCAGCTATTTAAGCTGCTTTTTTAAATCACAAGAAATTATTCATTCCGATCAACTTTCATGGGTTGCACATCCATCTCCTGATAGGAAATCAGCTTGGTATTGTATTTCCATTTATAGCCCAGCCAGATGACCAGGAATAACAGGATGCCGATATAAGTTGACAATACGGCCAGCCACTCTCCTTCCAGAACTGCCTGATAATTTTGACCGAGAACCACAATGGCACAGAGCGTAAATGCAAACCAAGGTGCGAAAGGGAAGAACTTGGCACGATAAGCCAGCTCATCCAGTTTATAGCCTTGTGCAATATAGCCTTTGCGGAAGCGGTAATGCGAAACCGCAATTCCTAGCCAGACAATAAAGCCACACATGCCTGACATATTTAACAGCCAGTTAAATACTTGTTCTTCACCGATAAAAGTCGTCAAGAAACATAAGGCGGCAATCGCTGTGGTGGCATAGAGCGCGTTCATGGGTACACCACGAGCATCGAGTAGGCCAAATATTTTTGGTGCACTGCCTTTACGTGCCATATCAAATAACATGCGGGTAGAGGAATACATGCCAGAGTTACCTGCCGATAAAATTGCAGTTAGAATCACGGCATTCATCACACTGGCTGCAAAAGCAAAACCGGCCTGCTCATACAGAAGGGTAAAGGGTGAAAGCGCAATATTATCTGTAGCAGCAGCCTGTAAAAGACGTGGATCATCATAGGCAATCAAGGTGCCGATAATAAAAATACAGACGATATAAAATAGCAAGATACGCCAGAAAATCTGTTTGATGGCAATTGGAATGGTCTTTTTCGGATCTTTGGATTCTCCCGCTGCGACTCCCACCATTTCAGTCCCCTGAAAAGAGAATCCGGCAATCATCGCCACACCAATAAGGGCCGATAATCCCCCTACAAAGGGTGCTTCTCCCTTGCTCCAATTTCCAAAGACGCTTACCTCAGGCGTCATCATAATTTTGAAAATCATGAAGATGCCAATGATGATGAACACGATAATGGCAAGAACCTTAACCAGCGAGAAGAGGAATTCAGATTCACCAAAACCTTTAACGGTCAAGGCATTAATTCCAAAGACCACAGCCAGGAAAATGGCGCTCCAATAGAAGCTGGGAATATCCGGAAACCAGAATTTCATGATGAACTGAACTGCAACCAGTTCAAACGCAACAGTAATTGCCCAGTTGTACCAGTAGTTCCAGCCCAGTGCAAAACCAAAACCGCCTTCTACATATTTGGTGCCGTAGGTGAAAAATGCACCAGATGTCGGGTTGTGTGTGGCAAGTTCGCCTAAGCTGGTCATCAGAAAGTAAATCATGATGCCGATTAAGGCATAGGCCATGAGCGCACCCCCAGGGCCGGCATTTGCAATAGTTGCTCCTGAGGCCAGGAACAAACCGGTACCAATGGAACCGCCGATGGCAATCATGTTCAAATGACGAGCACTCAGCTTACGCTGCAGCTGTGGACTGTGTTGAGTTTCGCTCATCATGATTCCTTAAAGTTTTTTTGAGTGCTGGCAAACAGCACTTTAAAGCCGCTTTGATCCGTTTTAACCGTACACTGACCAAAACTTTGCTCAATTAAAGTTGGGTAATTTAAGAAGCGGTTCGCCACAATCCATAATTCACCACCGGACTTGAGGTGGCGACGTGCAGTCTTGCACAGGTTCTCGCTGGCATCATAGTGTGTCTGGATCCCTTGGTGAAAAGGAGGATTACTGACAATGGCATGTAAAAATAGCGGTGCATCTTCAATACCCGAAATGGCTTTGATTTCAAGCTGCTGCGGACTCAGCTGATTTTTCTCGAAGGTCATTTGTGTAGAGGCTAATGCAAAAGCATCTACATCCAGTGCAAAAATCCGATTTTCTGGATTCAGTTTGGCTAGATAGGCGCTCATCACACCGGCCCCACAGCCAAAATCAGCAATCTTGCCTGAGCTAACCTGATTCAGATAAGGAAGAAGTACCGCAGTTCCTACATCCAGGCGATTTTGGCTAAACACGCCTGGAAGGGCGCACACCGTTAACTCTCCTTTAGGAGTCGGAACTGTATAGGTCTGAGCCCAGTCTGCCAAAGTTTTCGCTTCGACCGCGCAGTCTAAGGTTAATTGCCATAGTTGGCAATGACGCGCGCTATCTAGTTTAATGGCTTTACCATAGGCTTGTAATTGCTTTGCTGCCCGCTCTACGCCGCCTTTCTTTTCACCCACCAGAAAGATACTGCTTCCCTGTTTTAGCTGTACGGCCAGGTTATGAATCAAATAATTGAGTAATTCTTTGGATTTGGGAACAAAGATAACAGCTTGATCAAATTCTCCTGCAGGAATTTCAGTGCCAAAATGGACCTCTGCCTGCCGTGCCTGAAAATACTGGTAATCATTAAAGTTCCATGTCCAGATTGAGGGCTGGATCGACTCACCAAACTCAGCAAGAAGCTCATCGGTCGGTGCATTCAGTAATAAAATCCGACCTGACAAATAATCGTATTGTCTTAATAAAACTTCGCTTTTAGGATCCATAGATCTTTCTCCAATAGAAAAAACACTGTCCAAGTGGGGCTTAAACAGTGTTTTCTGGACATGCAATTACTTCTTTGTTTCTGGAAGTACAATATTTAAAATAAGTGCGGCAATACCACCGGTCGCTACGCCAGAACTAAAAATATTACGGAATAGTTCAGGTAAATGTTCCAGGATTTGCGGTACCTGTGCAACACCCAGACCAAGTGCTAGAGAAATCGCAATGATCAGCAGGGCACGACGGTCTAAATGGACGCCAGACAGAATATTGATCCCTGATGCAGCCACAGCACCGAACATCACCATCACGGCGCCCCCTAATACGGCTTGTGGAACAGCCTGAATAACACCAGCGACAGCAGGCAATAAACCCAGAATCACCAGAAGGGCTGCAATCCAGATACCAACGTAACGGCTAGCCACACCAGTCAGTTGAATGACGCCATTATTTTGCGCAAAGACTGAACTCGGGAAAGTATTAAAAATACCGGCAAGCAGTGAGTTGGCACCATTGACCAGAACACCGCCTTTAATACGTTTCATCCATTCTGGACCATCGACAGGTTGGTTTGACAGCTTAGAAGTTGCCGTAATATCCCCAATCGCCTCTAGCGAGGTTACCAGGTAGATAAACGCCATGGGAATAAACAGGCTCCAGGAGAAGTCCAGACCAAAGTGCATTGGGGTCGGAATTTGAACCAGGGGGGCATCTTTGAGACCGGAAAAATCCAAGTGACCCATGAAGCCTGCCAGAATATAGCCGGCCACCAGTGCAATGAGAATGGCAGAGCTTTTTACCCAGGTAATACGTGCCCGGTTCAAGATAATAATCAGGGCCAGCACGGTGCATGACATGATGAGGTTGTCAGCATTGGCAAAGGTTTTATCGCTCATGGCCTGATAACCGCCCCCCATACTGATCAGACCTTCTTTGATTAAGGTCAAACCAATCAGCAGTACCACAATTCCAGTGACTAACGGGGTAATCAGTTTTTTAATCCAGGGCAGAATTTGTGAAACGCCCATTTCAATGAAGGCACCCGCAATGACCACACCGAAAATAGCCGCCATTACTGATTCGACCGGTGTGCCCGCCGCCACCATGGCAGAACCAATCCCAATAATAGGACCAATAAAATTAAAACTGGTTCCTTGCACAATTAGCAGGCCGGCACCAAATGGGCCAACTTTTTTAGATTGTAGAAATGTAGCGATCCCCGAAATGACCAATGACATGGATAAAATCATATTGGTATCTTCTTTCGACACACCCAGTGCCAGGCAGATGAGTAGGCCGGGGGTCACAATCGGGACAATAATTGCCAGGAGATGCTGGAAAGCGGCTAAAAAAGCAATAAAAGGTTTAGGGCGATCTTCCAGACCATACACCAGGTCAAGTTGATCTTTTGAAGGGGGAGATTGATTAAAATCAGACATGTGTCAAAGAAAATTAAGGCTGAGTGGCGCTATTCTAATCGAGTTACACGCCTTTACAAACTAAATGGGGACATAAGGAGAAAAAAATTAGTCCTGTAAATAAACAGCCACTATAAAAAATTAGTATTTTTCTGTATAATCTGCCCTCAAATTACATACGCATTGAATTTACATGTCAGATATTAAAACTCTCCGTAACATCGCCATTATTGCGCACGTCGATCATGGTAAAACCACTCTTGTAGACAAACTTTTGCAACAATCAGGTGCTCTCGGTGATCGCGCGGGTGAGATTGAGCGTGTCATGGATTCGGGTGCTATCGAAAGTGAACGTGGTATTACTATTCTTGCAAAAAATACTGCAATCAAATGGTTAGACAAACGTACTGATACTGAATACCGTATTAACATTGTGGACACCCCGGGACACGCCGACTTCGGTGGTGAAGTTGAACGTGTAATGTCGATGGTTGACTGTGTACTGCTTCTGGTTGACTCTCAGGAAGGTCCAATGCCGCAAACACGTTTTGTGACAGCAAAAGCCTTTGCGAGCGGTCTAAAGCCAATCGTGATCATCAACAAGGTTGACAAGCCAAGCGCACGTCCAGACTGGGTTATCGACCAGGTATTCGATTTGTTCGATAACCTTGGTGCTTCTGACGAACAGTTAGACTTCCCGGTTGTTTATGCTTCAGGTCTTCGTGGTGTAGCGGGTCCTGCTCCAGATGAATTGGCTGAAGACATGACTCCGTTGTTCCAAACGATTGTAGACATCGTTGAACCACCAGCGGTTGACGTTGATGGTCCGTTCCAGATGCAAGTCTCTTCACTGGACTATAACAGTTTCGTAGGTGTTATCGGTGTTGGTCGTATCCAACGCGGTTCGATCAAATTAAATACGCCAGTTACTGTTATTGATAAAGAAGGTAAGACGCGTAACGGCCGTATCCTGAAAATCATGGGTTATCATGGTTTAGATCGTGTGGATGTTGAGTCAGCATCTGCGGGTGATATCGTTTGTGTCACAGGTATCGATGCATTAAATATTTCTGACACGATTTGTGATCCGAAAGCTGTTGAGGCACTTCCTCCGCTTTCTGTAGACGAACCTACAGTGTCGATGACCTTCCAGGTCAATAACTCACCATTTGCTGGTAAAGAAGGTAAATTCGTTACTTCACGTAATATCCGTGAACGTCTAGACCGCGAATTGATTCATAACGTCGCATTACGTGTTGAAGATACTGACAGTCCGGACCGTTTTAAAGTGTCTGGTCGTGGTGAGCTGCATCTTTCTGTGTTGATCGAAAACATGCGTCGTGAAGGCTTCGAGATGGGTGTATCTCGTCCGCAAGTAATCATGAAAGAAATCGACGGTGAAATGCAAGAACCGTACGAAAACGTGACTTTCGACGTCGAAGATCAGCACCAAGGTGCTGTAATGGAACAAATGGGTCACCGTAAAGGCGAGTTGACCAATATGGAAGTTGACGGTAAAGGCCGTATCCGTATTGAAGCAACGATCCCTTCACGTGGCTTGATTGGTTTCCGTTCTGAATTCATGACCATGACTTCTGGTACAGGTATCATGACTTCAAGCTTCTCGCATTATGGTCCGGCGAAAGCAGGTACTGTTGCGAAACGTCAAAATGGTGTGCTGATTTCTATGGTTCAAGGCACTTGCTTGGGCTATGCATTATTCACCCTACAAGATCGTGGCCGTCTATTTGCTAAACCGCAATTAGAAGTTTATGAAGGTATGATCATTGGTATTAACTCTCGTTCTGACGATATGACAGTTAACCCGACCAAAGCAAAACAGTTAACGAACGTACGTGCATCGGGTACTGACGAAGCCTTGACGCTGACGCCAGCTATCGAATTTACACTTGAGCAAGCGCTTGAATTCATTGAAGATGACGAACTGGTTGAAGTAACACCGAAGTCAATCCGCATTCGTAAGCGTTACCTGACTGAAAACGAACGTAAACGTAATCGTGATAAATAATCTTTAGACGATTTATCAGGTTAAATGAACCGTAATCTTCCTGGAGATTACGGTTTTTTTATTTTTGGATAGCATCCAAGCGTAATTTACCAAAACCCAGTAAATTAAATAAAAATCAAAAGTCCTGCCTCATGTATAATTCATGACAAAACTTGATAAGAGTAGGTTGAAATAAGTTATGAGTATTCTTCAGGAATTTAAGGAATTTGCTGTTAAAGGCAATGTGATGGACCTGGCGGTTGGTGTAATCATTGGTGGCGCTTTCGGTAAAATTATTGATTCTGCGGTTGCTGATTTAATTATGCCTTTTATCAGCTGGATTCTAGGTGGAGATGTTGATTATTCAAACTGGTTCCTGGTACTGGGCGATAATCCAAATAACATTACTAATCTGGCAGCTGCAAAAGAAGCTGGTTTAAATATCTTTGCCTATGGTAACTTCTTGACGATTCTGATTAATTTCATTTTATTGGCTTGGGTGGTGTTCTGGCTGGTTAAAGTGATGAACAAAATGCGCCGTAAGCAAGAGGCGGAGCCAGCACCTGCAGCAACCCCGGAAGATATTGCATTACTGCGTGAAATTCGGGATGAGTTGAAAAAGCGTCCTGAAGCTTAAGAGCTTGGGGCCTATATAAAAAACGGCGCGTGGGGCGCCGTTTTTTTATGCAAATGCTCATTTTTATCACTCAAAAGCTCTTTCTCTGCCACCAGTAGGAGGAAGAAGCTGGGCTTAAAAATCCATCCGGAATTTAATTTCCAGCAAGTGCCAGCCGAACTGACTTTTGATTGGGCCATGTAATTCGCGTTCTGGCAAACTGAACACGGCCTTATCTATTGGCCCAACCAGTTGGCCTTTTTTTACATCACCGAGTTCACCGCCTTTTTTTCCGGATGGGCAAGTGGAATGTTGTTTGGCAATTTTGGCAAAGTCTGCACCGCCTTTAATTTTCTTTTTCAGTTGCTCGGCAGTGTCTTTATCTTTAACCAGAATATGACGGACGATAGCGGACTTCATGTTTTATTCCCCTGCATCACTGGCTTCGCAGCTAGCTTAACTGTTTTTAACGGCTGGCATTGTGGACAGAATACCGATGCACGCTGTCCCAGTTTGAGATTTTCAAGGGAGGTTTCACAGTTGACACACATCTCACCGGCACGGCCATAGGCCAGCAAGGTCTGCTGGAAATAACCGTTTTCACCCATGGCATTGGTATAGTCTTTGAGCGTCGAGCCACCCAGCTCAATCGCCTGCTTCAGAATGCGCTTGATTTCAATGACCAGTTTTTCAACTTGATCAGGGCTTAGGTCTTTGGCGGGCTGGGCCGGATGAATGCCAAGATTAAACAGGCTCTCGGTTGCATAGATATTGCCAACGCCTACCACGACATGGTTATCCATGATGGCAACTTTAATCGCAGTGTTTTTATTTTTTAATTTTTGCGCTAAATATGCAGCATCAAATGCTTCACTTAAAGGTTCAGGACCTAGAGTATCAATCAACTTTGTTTGTGAATACTCATCTAGCCACAAAATACAGCCAAAACGGCGGGGGTCGTGATAACGTAATTCAAAATCTTCAAACTGGATAATTAAATGGTCATGTTTACGTAATTCTTCATGTGGTTCACAAAGGCGAAAACTGCCTGACATGCCCAGATGCCAGAGCATACTGTCGTGTTCAAACTCAGCCAGAATATATTTGGAACGACGGTTTAGTCCGATCAGACGCTGACCTTGCAATTTGGCCAGATCATTTGGAATCGGCCAGCGTAGGCTTGGCTGTCGTACTTCGACACGTAGCACTTTTTGCTCAACTAAGGGTAATAAACTGGTTTTGGTGGTTTCAACTTCTGGTAATTCAGGCATAACACATCAGCAACAGGAGAATGGTATTAATATTGGGTGATTTGAAAGGGATTGCAAGTGAATCACGTTGGGGAGTGAGAAAAATGACCGATCATTGCCGACTTAGTGCATTTTAAAATAGTGCGATGTTTGAATAGGTATTTATACTTTTTAATCAGAAAGGATAAATACAAAAGACTGGAATTTAAAATTCATGCAATACCCGGGCGGATATCAGCTTCGAACCTGCACGAGCTGGTGAATCCAGGTGCTACAAATAATATGGATGATATGCCGGTCCTGGAACTCAGTTGCCGTATCATCTTTTAAAAAAGCAGCATTCACGTTATAAATAAACAGGTCTCAATGGCCTGTTTATCAGTTTTGCCTGACCCTGATTGAAAATGAATAAAAAGGAAGAACCCATGACATTATTATTTCAGCCTCTCCAGTTCGGTGTATTAGGACTCAGCAATAAAATTGTCATTGCACCCATGTGTCAATATTCTGCAACGGATCAGGGTGAAATTACTTATTGGCATGAACAGCAGTGGGCGAGTTATGCACTTTCCGGTGCGGGGCTATGTATTGTAGAAGCGACTGCTGTGCAGCCTGAAGGTCGGATCAGCTATGCCGATCTGGGATTATGGAATGATCGGCAGGCGGACCAGATCAAGCCGTTACTGACCAAAGTCAAATCCATCTCGCCTATGCCATTTGGTATTCAGCTGGCGCATGCCGGCCGTAAAGCCTCTACTGACAAACCCTGGTCAGGTCGAGGGCAGTTCAAGCCCGATGAACCGCATGGCTGGCAAACCGTATCTGCCAGTAGTATTCCTTTTCAGGCAGATGAGCATCCTCCCAAAGCACTGAGTGAGCTAGAAATCCAGCAGGTTATTTCTGACTTTGCACACAGTGCCAAACGTGCCGTAGATGCTGGATTTGATCTGGTTGAGTTACATGCTGCGCATGGTTATTTATTGCATCAATTTTTGTCTCCGCTGTCGAATCAGCGTACAGATCAATATGGTGGTTCATTGGAAAATCGTATGCGTTTGACTCTGGAAGTGTTCCAGGCGATGAAAGCAGTTGTTCCAGAAGGCTATCCGGTGGGTGTGCGTATTTCAGCAACAGACTGGATTGAAGAAAAGCCAAGCTGGGATATTAATGCCTCTATTGAACTATCTAAAGCCCTGGAAGCTCTGGGAGCTGCTTATATTCATGTATCCAGCGCAGGCCTGCATATAGCGCAAAAAATCGATATAAAACCAAGTTATCAGGTGCCTTTTGCAGCAGCAATTAAGCCCCAAGTCCAGATTCCGGTGATTACTGTGGGGCTGATTACTGATGCTGAACAGGCTGAGGAGATTTTACAGAAGGATCAGGCCGATGCCATCGCGATTGCCCGGGCCATTTTATATGATCCACACTGGCCTTGGCATGCAGCTGCCGAATTGAAACAGGAAATTAAAATTTCACCCCAATATTTACGTTCTGCACCTCATGGGCTAAATGGTTTATTTAAGCCTTTTTAAAGCCTGTTTCCCCGTACCAGGGCCTATAATCATGCTTCATTTGCAACAGGTTTTTTCATATGATCTTTTCGGTCATTGTACCCATCTTTCTCTTGGTGGGGTTGGGCTACCTCAGTGTGAAATGTCAAATCTTAAAAAAAGAACAGGTTGATACAGTCGGCGCTTTTGTTATTAAAGTGGCTTTGCCCTTGCTGTTCTTTCAAGTTCTGTCTTCTAAAGACCTGCATGAAATCTGGTATTTTGAATACTTTATGGTCTATAGCACGGTTACTTTAGTGCTGTATGCGACAGGTTTCTGGATAATGCGTTGTCATTTCCAGAATAGTTTTTCACATAGTGCGATTTTGTCTCTGGGTTCAGCCATGTCCAATACCGGGCTGATCGGGACGGCTATGCTGACCTTGCTGGTCGGACCACAGGCCCTGACCTATACTTCTCTGGTCGTTATTATTGAAAGCATGCTGCTGCTTCCTATGGTACTGGTATTGGCGGCAATGGGTAGTCAGCAGCAATCCAATCTGGGTGGTATTTTTAAAAGTACCATCTTGCCGCTTTTTAAAAACCCCTTATTTGTCGGAGTCATACTGGGCATCAGCTGTGCCGTATTCGAGATCCGGGTGCCGGTTTATCTTGATCAGGTTTTTGCCATGATAGGACAAACCGCTTCACCGCTGGCACTCTTTGTGATTGGCGGCGGAATTGTGGGTACCAGTCTGAAATATGTAAATGTAGAAAGTTGTTATCTGGTGTTTTCCGGCAATATCCTGATGCCTTTACTGATGTATCTGGGGCTCAGCCAGCTGACCAGCTTAAGTCAGGAAATGATCTATGCTGGGACTTTAATTGCAGCCCTGCCGATGCCCACCTTGTATGGCATGTTGGGGCAGGCTTATGGTTTAAAGGAACGGACTTTAACTCCCTTATTGATGAGTACTATTGCAGGTTTTATTGTCGCCAGTGGACTGATTACCTTATGGTGGAGTTAAAAGCTGATATTCAAGAAAACGTCCGCATCAAAAAAGCTCCTGTTGGAGCTTTTTTCAGAACTGAAGAAAAAGGGCTTAACTTTTTTTCGCCGGTACTTTTTTCTGTTCCGCAATCATTTTATCCACTGTGGCCAAGGACTCTTTGGCTTGTGGAATATTTTCCTTTGCCAGTGCCGCAAAGATTTTTTTCGCTTCAGGCAGGTTTTGCGGCACGATGCTGCCATTGGCAAACATGTTGGCCACTGCCATCAGGGCAGGGATATAGCCTTTTTTAGCCAGATCCTGAATGCTGCTCAGCCCTTGCTGAACCGGCTTTTCATCTTTATTTTTAAAGCCCAGACTGATGTCATATAGTGCTTTGGCATGAATTGCCTGCAAATTGCCTTTATTCAGCAGAGGCTGTAATTTTTGCAGGGCACTTTTGTCAGAGGCGGGTTTACCTTCTGCAAACAGCAGCACAGCCAGATCAATGGTCGCATCATCAAAATTTGCAGCTGATGCTTTTTCTAAATGCTGTTTGGCTTTGGTCAGATCCTGTTTTAAGCCTAAAGTGCCAGCAGCATAGTTTTTTCCAAGGACATAGTTCGCAACCGGATAGCCTTTGCTGGCAGCCTGTTGATACAGCTGAACGGCCTTTTTCTCGTCTTTGACAGTCCCTTGGCCAGATTGTGTTAAATAGCCTAAGTTATAGATGGCCTGAGCATTTCCCTGACTCGCCAGCTTGTTTAAGGCCTCATAGGCGCCCTTAAAATTATTGGCTTTAACCATTTCTTCAATTTTAGTAAATTGTGGATCAACTGGAACAGCAGCAGTATTGGCCAGCGTGAATTGTGCAGAAACTGCAAGAATTGCAGCGAGTACTAACTTTTTCTTCATGGTTCCTATAACCTTAATATTTTTTACACCTGATTCCATGGTGTGGTTCTAATCATTGTTCTTCCATCATAAAAGGATTTTGGACTTTGTAAATAAGGAATTTGTCACGAAATAAAAAACAGTTGTTTGAATAGCAAATAATTTAAAATTAGGCATTAATCTGTATTTTTAGCATCAATTATGCATCAGTTTTATTTTTAAAGTATGCAGATATTCCCTGAATACACAGTCAAAAAGCAAGATTAAACGAAAATCGGAAGCTAAAAAGCCAAGCCTAGGAGCTTGGCTTTTTAGATGAATTTTAAAACAAAAGCACTTACTGCGGACGTGCCACATCGCCACTTAAGCTTTCGGGTAAATCTAAAACCGTGACATCCAGTTCAGTCAAAGCTTCAGGGCGGGCAACCACCAGTGCAATATAGCCATTTTCACATGCGGTACTGTTGACCACCTGAACACCTCGATTTAACTGTTCAGCTTGTGCAGGCGCAGGGCCTGTACCTTGAATGAGATGCAACCAGGCTTTTGGTTTGGCTTTAAACCACAGGCGTGCCACCACTTCCTGACCTAAATAGCACCCTTTGTCGTAATTCACCCCTTCACGCTGATGCAGACGCAATTCCTGCGGCTGAAACTCTCCGGCAATATCTGCTTCAATCCAAGCTTGTCCGGCTCGAATAGCTTGCTGTTTCCACAGGGCAATATCAGCTTCGGCTGGGGAAAATTCAGTATGCTCACCGTGTAAAGTCGGATAAACCGTGCCGACTTCTTCCAGTTTCATTTTTGAAAAAGCCCCGAATTTTTTAATATGTTTGGCAAATTCTTCGGCTTGGTCTTGGGTGGTGACAATTTCAAAGCTTTCTGAATTGATTTTCTTTAGCCACAACCCAAACTGAATACGCCCTTTTAAGCCACAGATGGCAGTATAACGCGTCTGGTTTTCAGCTAATGCTTCAGTATTTAAAGTCACTTGACCCTGAAGGAATTTTTGCGCATCTACACCATTTAGAGTGAAGAGTATAAAAGCAGTAGATGTTGCCATGTTTAGCCTCTGGGTATAGTTTCACAAATCATTAATCCTGATATTTTGCAACATACAGGGTAGATAGGCAAACAAAAAGCCTATATTGCTCTCGGCTGAATAAAACTTGTAAAACTGCTCATTAATAAATACGGTTGGGCCTGGGATCTGCGGTCATAGGCAAGCTTATAGGATGTGAGGGCAGTTTGCGGTTATAGTCAAATATGTCACCGCAGATCCGCATAATTTCCATCATGCCCCGAGCTTCATGATCTAAAAGATGCAAAACAGAAAGTATGAGGTAGTTGATCAATGGTTAAACCATCGTAGGCAGTTGTCGTGACAGGAAGAAACTTAAGCTGATCGAAATCATTTTTTTCAGTTTCTGGTCCGACATTGTGAACAGGCTGCAATAGTTTATTGGACCATTCTTTGAGGATTAGGCCCAAGACATCACGAACGCCGGCTCGAGATGTGTGCTTGGCTAATCCCTAGGAGTTAGGATTATTCAGGTCGGCATAATCTTCTATCCGATACAACCATTTGAGGTGGTCTTGGTTGATGTATTGGTGGTATCTGCACAAACGTATTGAATTTTTTGAACACTAGAATTTTTTCACTGGAAGTATGAGCGTGGTTTTATCTTGCCACAGAATAACTATACGGCCCGAAGCCGCCAGTTCGCCATTTTCATTTTTTGAAGGCTGGAAATACTACGATAAATACAAAAACATCGATTTTATAATAGATCTCTTTCATAAATCAAAAAACGATCTACTTTTTGCTGCTTATTTGTACCGAAGAATTTTCAATATTCATGCATAATCTGTGGATGGAATACATCGATTCAAAGAAGCTTTCTGAAACCCAGTTCAAGCGATACACCGGCATCTCATGGTCAACCTTTGATTTAATGGTTGAGCAATTGAAGAAACATGTCCCTGCCAAAGGCAGACCGCCCAAGTTAAGCCTGGAAGACCAGGTTCTGCTCTGTCTAAGCTATTGGCGGGAATACCGAACCTTATTTCACGTTGCGACGAGCTACGGGGTTTCAGAGTCCACAGCCTCAAGAATTGTCCGTCATGTTGAAGACTGCCTGATTCGCTCCAATCTCTTTAATTTACCCAAAGATTTACCCGAGGGCGAAGGCATCGATTGGAATGTGGTAATTGTAGATGCCACAGAAATTCCAATCCAAAGGCCTAAAAAAATAGAAGAAAAGCTATAGCGGCAAGAAAAAGACCCACACCTTCAAAGTACAGGCCATCATTCATTATCAAACTCAAAAAATCCTGAGTTTATGTACGAGTCGTGGTGCCGTACATGATTTCGAACTCTTCAAACGTAACTTGAATCAGATTCCTGCAGGTGCATTTATCCTTGCGGATAAGGGTTATCAGGTAATTTATACAGTGTATCCAAATAGCTTATTGCCATTAAAAGCAAAGAAGCGCTGTAAACTGGATTCCGAACTAAAAATCTATAATCAGCAAATCAATAAAAGAAGAATTGGAATTGAGCATGTATTTGGCAGTTTGAAAACCTTCAAAATTCTTGCTGAGCGATATCGCAATCGAGGCAAAAGACTGGGATTAAGATTCAATTTAATTGCGGGAATCTATAACTTGGAGCTGAGTAAAAAATGACTTATGAAAGAAATCTAATGATTTAAAAGGTTTATTTAAATATATAGAATTCAATTAATTTTTATTTCAACAAATCCATCTCATACTAAAGAATAGGAAGGAAACGCTAAAACTGCTTAAAAAAAGAACATTTAGAGCAGGTATTCTAAAAAATATATAACAAAATGTTGCTGAAATGCGGATTTTGGCAACTAAGTATATGAAATATAAGTGATTTGGGAAGTGGCTTTTCGGCAGTGTACTATGCCACTTAAGCGATGGTCATTCTTAACAACAATGATGTAGGAAAAAATGATGCAAGAGGCAGGTAAGCTATGAACAAAAAATATCGTAAACCGCTGCAAGGCACCCCGCTGGAATATTATGACGTGCGCCAGGCTGTGGAAGATATCCAGCCAGGCGCCTATGCCAAACTTCCCTATACCTCCAAAGTACTGGCCGAGCAGCTGGTGCGCCGCTGTGATCCCGCAATTCTTGAACAGTCATTAAAAGAACTGATTTACCGTAAACAGGATCACGATTTCCCTTGGTATCCCGCCCGCGTGGTCTGTCATGACATTCTCGGTCAAACTGCACTGGTTGACCTTGCCGGTTTGCGCGATGCCATTGCCGAGCAGGGCG
>NZ_SMTB01000039.1:0-25456 GCF_006864105.1 Acinetobacter sp. RF14B
GTTGCGCCGCACGCCAGCGACGTTCGCCCGCAATAATTTCATATGGATAACGCTCATCATCGACCGGACGAATCACGATAGGCTGCATGATGCCATGCTTTTCAATCGAGGCTGCCAGTTCCTGCAAATCCTGTTCTTTAATATGACGGCGAGGCTGGTATTCACCACGTTTGAGCAAATTTACATCAATCTGTTTCAACTGGCCATGATCGAGGCCTTGAGCTTCAAGTTGTAATTTTTCTTTTTGAATTGATCCCAGCAAGGCATCCAAACCACGACCTTTGGCGAGTCCACGTTTCTTGACGGTCATGCTTTACTTCCTTTTTTTACTCTGCTTTTCTTTAATACTTCAGCCGCCAGATTTAAATAAGCAACTGCACCCTTTGAACTTTTCTCGAAATAAATCACCGGCAAGCCGTGTGCCGGAGCTTCTGCCAGACGGACATTACGCGGGATCACGGTGTCATACAGCTTTTGACCAAAATACTGTTCGAGTTCTTCAGAAACATCACGAGTCAGGGCATTACGTGCATCATACATGGTACGCAATACACCCACGATTTGGAGTTCCGGATTCAGCGCCTGCTGGATCCGATCAATGGTCTGGGTCAGATCTGCCAACCCCTCCAGCGCATAGTACTCACACTGCATTGGAATAATCACGCCATCGACTGCAGCCAGAGCATTGACAGTAATCAGGCTTAAACTTGGAGCACAGTCCACAATAATATAGTCGAATGCAGATTCGACTTCCTGCAATGCTTCGCGCAAAATGAACTCGCGCCCTTTTTGCTCCGCAATCGCCAGCTCTACCCCAGCCAGGTCACGGTTGGCACCTAAAACCTTATAGCCGACTTCTGCCTTGGTAATAGCGGTTTCAATTGGCACTTCACCCAGCAATACGTCCGTAATCGAATACAGCAGATCATTCTTTTGAATGCCTGAGCCCATGGTCGCGTTTCCCTGTGAATCCATATCCACCAGTAAAACACGTTTTTTTAACACAGCTAAGGATGCCGCCAAATTTACTGCGGTTGTGGTTTTACCGACACCACCCTTTTGGTTTGCAATCGCAATAATTTGTGCCATGTTGACCCCAATCCTTTGAAAATATCAAATATGTTTTAATAAAAGTAAATGACGCTGTTCGTCTAAACGCGGAACTTTCAGCTCAATAATCTGACAGCTAAACTCATCTTTCAATGCATCCACTTCATCGGCAGGAATCAAGCCTTTCATAGAGGCAATAATACTTTGCTCATGCATATAAGGCCGAGAGGCATTGACAAAGTCAGTCAATGAGGCAAATGCACGACTGGTAATCACATCAAACTGGCCCAGCTCATTAATACTATCTTCATTCTCTACACGGGTTTGTACCGCGATGACATTTTTTAATTTTAAATCAGCAATAAATTGCTTCAGGAAACGGATTTTCTTACCGTTTGAATCGAGTAGCACACATTCGCGCTCCGGCTGACAAAGCGCAATAATCATACCCGGCATACCGCCACCTGTGCCAATATCCAGCAGACGACCTGCTGGTAGATCTTTCAAGATGCTCAGACTATCAAGCAGATGCTTGACCAGCATCTCCTTAGGATCACGAATCGCGGTCAAATTGTATGCTTTATTCCAAAGTACCAAAGCATCCTGGTACTTAAGTAATAAATTTAAAGCTTCATCAGACAGCACTAAACCTAAAGCCTGGCTACCCTGCTTTAGTTCTTGAAAAAACGTGTGCATAAACAATCAACGCTCGAAAAAGTTAGGTGGAAGTATACCGATTTCTCTATATTGGGACAGTAGGGAGTGCTTAGTGAATATTCACTTAAGTAGACTTCCCCTCACGGATCGCCAAATCCAGTGCACTTAAACGTTCAGGTGTGCCCACATCCACCCAAAGACCGGATAATTTAGAGGCAGCGACCTTGTTTTCCAGCATCGCCGCTTTTAATAAAGGTGCCAAAGGACGCTTTCCGGCCTCCAGTCCCTCAAACATTTTAGGATCAATCACCGATACACCGCTAAAGGTCAGGTTTTCACCTGTGACTGACTGCTCAAAGGTATACGCCTTTCCTTCAGCTAGCGTAAAATCGCCTTGCGGATGCTGCTCCGGATTTTGCACCAGAACCAGATGAGCCAGATTTTCAGCCAGCTCAATCTTTAATAGCGGCGCAAAATCCATCGTGGTCCAGACATCACCATTAACCAGAATAAATGGCTCATCTCCTAATAATGGTAAGGCATTGATAATCCCCCCCGCCGTTTCCAAGCCTTCAGCCTCACGTGTCCAGCGAATATTGACACCAAACTGCGAACCATCACCCAGTGCACCAATCAGCACATCGGCCAGCCAGGCAGAGTTGATGACAATTTCAGTCACTCCAATCTGTTTAAGCTTTTCAATATGCCAAACAATTAAAGGCTTACCACCCACTTCCAGTAATGGCTTTGGTTTATAGAGGGTTAATGGACGCATACGATTACCGAGGCCCGCAGCTAAAATCATGGCTTTCATTTAAGCAGCCACCTCGTATAAACCATATTTTGCTTCAAAGGCTGGCATGACTTTTTCATGCATGAATTGCATGAATGGCTGTAATTCTGCATACGGTTTGGTCTCTTGCAACAGATACCACATCACCCGTGGCAGGTCTTTGAGATAAGCTGATTTACCATCGCGTTCAAACAAACGTACAAAAATACCCAAAATTTTGATATGGCGCTGAATCGACATCATATCGGCATCTTTTTTAAACTGCTCAAAATCACGTTCTTGCTTGGAGGCTGCCGGTAACAGGTCGTAGAATATTTTAAACCACTGATAGACGCGGTCTGCATTCCACTGTACATAAGCATCACGAGTGATTGAAATCAGGTCATAGGTATCTGCACCGATCACCGCATCCTGAAAATCAATCACGCCCAGCTCAGTCTCATTCTCAATTTTCATCAGGTTACGGCTATGAAAATCACGATGTACAATCACTTGTGGCTGTGCCAGAGCCGCATTGGCCAGAATTGCAAAAGTACGTTTAATCAGGGCAGTATCAGCTTCTGTCGGCTGAATTTTTAGAGCTGGCAACATCCAGTCCGTCAGCAGCTCCATTTCTGAAATCAGCTTTTCATAAGAATAGACAGGAAGCTGACCTTCTCCCGGAATCGATTGTAACTGGATTAACTGCTTAAAACTCTGCTCATAATAGGCATCCACCGTTTCATCATTCAGCAGATTGGACAGCAATACATCACCAAAATCTTCTAGCAGCAAAAAGCCTTGTTTCAAGTCTTTGGACACGATATGCGGAACGCGCACACCATGTGCATCAAAAAACTCATCAATCGTCACAAAAGGCACACAATCTTCTTTTTCTGGAGGTGCATCCATGAGCATAAATGTTTTATTATTCAGTTTGATTCGTGCATAACGACGAAAGCTAGCATCGCCTGCTAAAAAATGAGTTTCAAACTGATCTGAACCAAGTACAGAGGCAATCCAGGATTGTATTGATTGTTCGCGTGGTGTGTTCATTTGCAATATATTCTAATACAGGCTGAGTTTTTAAAGTGCTAAGTGTAGCTACTTATCAACTTTTTCTCTATGATGCGACAATAATTAATTGCGATAAAAGCATGATTGGTTAATGAGACAAATGAAGCATCACTTTAAAATCAACCCTCTAGCGACTGCGATCTTAACCCTTTTATGTGGCAGCTCAGCATCAAGCTATGCTGCATCAACTGTCTCATCCGATGTAAATGCAGAACAACTCAAACAGCGCATTAATGAGAGCTATCCAGGTGAAGCATTTTTCTCCCAGTATTATATCGACAAGTCTGCTCCAGAAGCCCAGCAGCGCCAAGGCAAAGCGCTAAGTTCAGCCTATTGTGAAGGTGCCTGGATTACCCCGATTTCACCGGATACACCGGCGATTGATCCAGAACAGGCGACTTCTACTATTACGGCAGATTATGGACATTATAATCCGACAGGTGATTCTTATCTGGAAGGTAATGTACTTATAGACCAGCAAGGCCGCCAGATTCGTGCAGAAAGAGTCACCATTGATCAGACTCAAACCTATGCCAAGGCAGAAGGACATGTGCAGCTGGCGCAGGGCGGCCTGATCTCGCAAAGTGATGATATCAATTATAATTTAAAAACCCAGCAAGGCGACCTGAACAACAGTTTTTATATTGCAGAACAGCAACATGCCCATGGCCGTGCAGAAAAGATTGCCAAAACCTCAGACAATACCCTTGAGCTGGAAAATGCCACTTATTCCACCTGTCCTCCTGAGCAAAAACCGACCTGGAAAATTCAGGCAGAAGAAATCAAGCTAAACCAGGAAACCGGACGCGGGGAAACTCGCAATACCAAACTATACGTTAAAGACGTTCCTGTTTTGGCGGTGCCTTATTTCAACTTCCCGATTGATGACCGCCGCACGACAGGTATTCTCACACCAACCTTTGGCTTTACCAATGATGGCGGCCTGGAACTTGGTGTACCCGTCTATTTAAATCTGGCGCCACAATATGATGCGACTGTGACGCCGCGGTATATCGGTGACCGTGGTGCGATGCTGGATGCGGAGTTCCGCTACTTAACTGAAAACTTTGGTGCAGGCCAGATCTGGGGAGGCTATCTGCCGTCCGACGAAAGCTATGACAATGAAGACCGGAAAAATCTGCATTTCCTGCATAACTGGCAAATCAATGATCAGTTTTCTACCCATTTAGAGTATAACTATGCGTCGGACAAAGATTTTTTCTCTGATCTGGACAACAACCCCGATTCAAAAACTGACCTAAACCTGCGCCGTGCATGGGAACTGAACTATCAAAATGGTATTCCTGGACTGAAAGCGCTCTTCAAAGTTGAAGATTTCCAGACGCTTGATCCGAGTGTGTCCGATGAAGACCGCCCTTATGCCCGTTTGCCACAGCTTTTGGTGAATTATAAACGCGGCAATCCGCTTGGTTTCGAGGCTGAGTTTAATAACGATACTGCCTATTTCCAGAAAGATCTGAGAAATATTAAAGAGACCAATCCAAATGGTACTGTTTATCAACCAAGTGGAACACGAATCTATAATGACTTTTCGGTACGTTATAATCATCGTACGCCGTGGTCATTTGTTATTCCAGAAGTATCTGTCCGTAACATCAATACTTTTTATGATGAAGAAACTCAGAACCGCAGCTCATCCAGTGAGAACCACTCGGTGGTGGTACCAGAATTCACGCTGGATACGGGCCTGACTTTTGAAAAAGAAGGGCGTTATTTACAAACTTTAAGCCCTCGCCTGTTCTATGCTTACTCACCCTATGAAAATCAGCAAAACCAGCCGAATTTTGACTCAGTGGTGGCATCGATTAATTATGATCAACTATTCAGTCCACGCCGTTTTTATGGCCATGACCGTTTAGAAGACAATAACTTCGCATCTTTAGGGCTGAGCTACAGCCTATTTAATGAAGACGGTCTAGAGCGTTTACGTGCCAGTATTGGCCAAAGTTTCTTTTTTGAAGACCGTCGTGTAACCCTGGAACAAGACACGGATAAGTTTGATCGTGAAAGCCATACTGGCCCTGTGATTCAGCTGACCAGCCAACTCTCCCGCAATCTCCATGTCAATCTTAACTCCAGCTGGATGTCCAATGGCGATAATGCCCAGCGCGATTTGCAGGTTTATTATACGGGTGACCAGGGCAACCTGTATAACTTAGGCTATTTCTATCGCAAAGATATTCCAGAGCGCCAGGATCGTTATGATCAGGTGGTGGGCTCATTTATCCAGCCTATTGCCAACAACTGGCGTCTGGTTGGACATGCCCAGTTTGATCTGGACAATAGCGTGGCACGTGAATATTTACTTGGCGTAAACTATGAGTCATGCTGTTGGGGCATGTCGGTATATGGACGTTCATATTATAATGACCTGGACGATGTGAATGATTCAGGCGTCAAAGCCAAACGCGCAATTATGGCTGAAGTGACCTTGAAAGGCCTCGGTGGGTTAAGCAACAAACTCACTTCATTACTAGAAAATCGCATTCTAGGTTTTAACAATATCAATCAAACTTGGACAGAACGTTAATGAAGACAAAACAGTTAAAACATTTTTTTAAAGCGACCGCATTGGCACTGTGCCTTTCTTCAGCAATGACCACGTTTGCTATTGCTCAACCTAAAGATGAAGTCGTAGCTGTTGTCGACAATAGCGTTATTCTGCGTAGTGATCTGGCTCAAAGCGTAGCTGAAGTTACTCACCAGCTGCAAAAGCAGAACAAGCAGGTGCCACCCCAGCCCTATTTAGAGCAGCAGGCGCTGGAACAACTGATTTTACGTCAGGCACAACTGGAACAAGTGAAACGCTATAACATCCGTCCAGACGAAAAAGCGTTAAACGAAGCTGTATTGAAAGTTGCCCATGACTCTGGGTCATCGAGCCTCGAAGCCTTTCAGCAAAAACTGGATGCTATGGCACCAAATACCTATGCGTCTTTGCGTAACCGCATTGCGGAAGACTTGGCGCTTAACCGCCTGCGCCAGCAAATTGTGACATCACGTATTCAGATTAGTGATCAGGACGTGAAAAACTTTCTGAATACACCACAAGGTCAAGCTTTGCTCGGCAGTCAGGTGCATGTCTTGCATTTACGTATTACAGGCGAACATGCTGCACAAGTGGTCAACCAAGTAAAAAATGAGCTGAGCAAGACCAACGATATTCAGGCTATCAGCAAAAAATATACCAGCGCTGATGTGCAGGTTGAAGCTGCTGATATGGGCATGCGCAACCTGGCAGAAGTTCCTGCCGAGCTTGCCGCACGTATTACGACGCTACAGCCTGGCCAGACCTCAGAACTGATTACGGCTGCTGACGGTGTACATATACTCAAGCTTCTGGAACGTAAAGGCGGTGAGAAAAAGGCGCTTGTTCCCCAGTACCTCACTCGGCATATTCTAATTCAGCCATCTGAAGTGGTAAGCCCTGAAAATGCCAAACAAATGATTGACAGCCTGTACAACCGCTTAAAACAGGGCGAAGACTTCACCGTGCTGGCTTCCACTTTCTCCAGTGATCCGGGTTCGGCCCGTGATGGTGGCAGCTTGGGCTGGGTAAGTCCGGGAGTGATGGTACCTGAGTTTGAAGAACGCATGAAAAATACACCTGTTGGCCAATTTAGCACACCATTCCAGTCTCAGTTTGGCTGGCATATTCTGCAAGTGACTGATACCCGCCAACAAGATATGACTCAGGAATATCAGGAACGTATGGCACGCCAGATTTTGGGTGAGCGCCAATTTGATGCCGAACTGGACAGCTGGTTACGCGAAATCCGCAACAATGCTTATGTTGAAGTTAAAGATCCGCAGCTTGATCCTAAACGCAACCATAAAGATTAAGGCGAAATTAACACGCCAGTTCTAAAACCTAATGCCGGTCAGTTTCAAAATTGACTGGCATTTTTATTTCTTAAATTCTCGGGTGAAATGCAATAGAGCGTGATTTCTTAAAGCTCCAAGTTGATTTATAAATACTTCCACAGAATACTTAAAACCCACTCTTTCTTATTACTTCATTCAATCTCGATATAAAAAAACAGTAAAGAAAAATCCTGTATTTACAACATATTTATTTTAAAAAGATTTTATAAAACAAAGGCTTTCTATGAACCCTATTGATAAATTATTTTGGACGATCTCTGCAAAAAAAATTAATAAATCTTTAGAAAAAGTTTTAATTTCTGATTAAAAATTCAGCCTTAAGCTTGACTGAAATAATGACTATGGTCATCTCATTCTATTAATACGGGTTTAGGTTCTTTAAATATTTTTATTGAAATGAATCAACTAATTATTGCGAGTGAGTCATATTTAGTGAGCTCAAAATTCTTGCTGAATATTTCACTAGAGCAGACTGAGACTATTGTTAAGTATGAGCTAGCATTGCCATTAATCGCTATTACCTTCTAACAATCCTCTACCGATCCTTACAATTCAACTATACATCTTCAATGCCGGTTGGCATAAGTTCAAAACATAAGATAATAAATATTCAGTGGAGGAAAGCATATGCAAAACCTGCTAACCGTGATCTCATGGACGTATAGCCCTTCCAGCCGCCACCTGAAAATTATTTATAGTAATGGCGATATTGAACTGTACCATCCAGTTCCAGAATTTGTGTATAACAATCTGTTAAGACGTCAAGATAAAACGGCCTTTATACAAAAATATCTTGAATATAATCTACACTTTAACCGGATCGGTATTTATTAGAAGCAAATCAGACTAGCTGAACTATAAATTACTACGGAGTAACCTGCACCGACTGGAATATCTTGAGCATAAAATATAGATTCTGCTGAATCAGAGGAAAAATCAACTGCTTCAGCATGAGAAATGGGCTGATCAACCACCCATAAACTAACATTTGGCTTGAGTCATCGAGCCAAATGGCATCAACAAGAATGATAAGCCTTTCGTTCAGTATCCAGTTACCATTAAACATGCTCTATGCTGCTTCTTGATACAACGTGTGGAACCTTCTCCCTGCCATCTCTGAATGCTTAAAGTGCTCGCACCAGCTTAAACCGTTCTACCTCACGATCATCCGGGCAAGTAATTGTTTCTGTAAACATCAACAGTGGCCGAACCCAAATCGAATAATCACCATATAAACACTGATAAACCACCAATTTTTCTTCAGTCTCACTATGGGTCGCGACATGCAGCACCTGGTAAAGTTGCCCCTTATAATGCTGATAGATTCCACGTTGTAAGTCCATTGATCTGCTCCTTAAAACTCACGCTATATTAGCTGAAAAATAGTAACTTGCCGGCTAAGTTTACTTGAAAAATTAATTATTCATGCCATCTATACGTCTGAAATTCATCATGAATCCCTCTATTAATTAACAAATACGATTAAACCAACAAAAATAAACTGTTTTGCCTATTCATGCATTTCTATTATCATTTACTTATCAAATAAATTTTTACTCCCTTGGAGATGTTAGCAATGTTGGATCAAAATACTTCCGCCCAACTCAAAACCTTACTTGAACGCCTTGAAGCACCTATTGAGCTGGTGGCCACTTTAGATCAATCAGATAAATCTGCCAAAATCAAAGAACTTGTGGAAGAAGTCGCTGCTCTGTCTGATCGGGTGACTGCCCGCTTTGATGGTCAGAACAAGCGGGTACCCAGCTTTGGAATTGCCAAAGCCGGTGAACAGCCACGGGTGTTCTTTGCAGGTTTGCCAATGGGCCATGAGTTTACTTCCCTGATTCTGGCATTGTTACAAACGTCGGGTTATGCCCCGAAAGTCTCTGATGAGGTGCTGGCTAATATTAAAAGCCTGAATATCCAGTCTGACTTCGATGTCTTTGTCTCTTTAAGCTGCCATAACTGCCCGGATGTGGTGCAGGCACTCAACCTGATTGCCATCTATAACCCGGGTACCACTGCCACCATGATTGATGGAGCCTTCTTCCAGGATGAAGTGGAAGAGCGCAAAATCATGGCGGTGCCGATGGTCTTCCAGGACAACAATCATATCGGTCAGGGGCGTATGACGCTGGAAGAAATCATTGCCAAACTGGATAGCAATGCAGCAGCCAAAGATGCAGAAAAACTGAATGCCAAACAAGCCTTTGATGTACTGGTGATTGGTGGAGGTCCCGCGGGGAATACCGCCGCAATTTATGCTGCCCGTAAAGGCATTCGTACCGGGATCGTGGCTGAACGCATGGGCGGTCAGGTCATGGATACCATGGATATTGAAAACTTTACCTCTGTCCAGAAAACCCAGGGTCCAAAGTTTGCGGCAGAAATGGAAGCCCATGTGCGTGAATACGATGTGGACATCATGAACCTGCAGCGTGTCTCTGCGATTAAAGGTGCCGATGAAACCTCCAGTGGTCTGGTAGAAGTCACCCTTGAAAATGGTGCAAAACTTGCCTCAAAAACTGTGGTGCTATCCACAGGGGCACGCTGGAGAGAGATGAATGTTCCGGGAGAGCAGGAATACAAGACCCGTGGCGTGGCGTACTGTCCGCACTGTGATGGCCCCCTGTTTAAAGGCAAACGTGTTGCCGTGATTGGTGGCGGTAACTCGGGTGTAGAAGCAGCGATTGATCTGGCAGGTCTGGTTGAGCATGTTACCCTGATTGAGTTCGATACCAAACTGCGTGCTGACCAGGTTTTGCAGGACAAGCTGAACAGTCTGGCAAATACCAGCGTTATCAAGAATGCGCTGTCTACTGAAGTGCTGGGAGACGGCTCACAGGTTACCGGCCTGAAATACAAGGACCGTGCTACGGATGAAGAGCATGTTGTTGAACTGGCGGGCATCTTCGTACAGATTGGTTTGCTGCCAAATACCGACTTTCTGAAAGGCAGCAAAGTCGAGCTAAGTAACCGCGGTGAGATTGTGATCAATGAGCGCAATGAAACCAGCATGCAAGGTGTGTTTGCTGCGGGTGACTGTACTACTGTTCCCTACAAGCAGATTATCATTGCCACTGGTGAAGGTGCAAAAGCCTCGCTGTCTGCTTTCGATTACATGATACGCTCAGGACAATAATTTCAAATTGACTGAAGGAAGTCCGCTTAATGCGGACTTTTTATCATGTCATCTTTTAAAAATTACTTTTTAATTTAAAGTTTGATCAATTATTTTTTATTATTCCCCCTTTTTTATTTCCCTTTAATTGCTCTACTTGGCCTGTAATTAATTTTTATCATCTATTATCTGTATGTTATTGTCGGCAATCTCGTATTGTCAGCTTTAAAAAGCTGTCCTATGATGAAGCCACAACCTCCTCTTTCATGATCAAAAATAAAAAGGATAATATCCCGGGAGAAGAACAGTGCAATATCAATATCATTGTGCGTGCTGCGAAAAAGTGGTCGACTCCACAGAAAAATCATGTCCACATTGCGGTTCACACCATATTCGCAGTCCTTTTGGTTTCTGGATTTTTTGTCTGGTTGCCTGCTTGGTTACAGCGCTTGTCTTTAAAGCTGTACATGTTTATATCCAGTCTCAACAGGAAAAGCCTGCTCACTTGAGCATTCTGGATGTACTACAAGAAGAAAATAAACGTTTTCGCTAAACTGACTTAACATCCGATAACCTAGACCTGATGTTTATCAGGTCTTTTTATGCACTTAGATTAGCATTTAAAATCCTATCTCCCACCCTTTCCTGTTTTTCTCTTCAGTTCAGGATTTGCTATACTGCTTTTTTACAGATGAGTATTTTCATTTATGGTTCAGTTGATTAAAAAAGGTGGTTTACGCGAGCGTGCCAATCGCAGTCGCCGCTATCAAGATTCAGAAAATACAGTAACCACCCTAAAACCGAATCGTTATACAAATAGCCAGAAGCAGGAGGTTTTCTACTTCATGCCTGAAGAAAAAAAGATAATCCCACCTGCTCAAAAACCAGATTAACTCATCAAAACCAACGCATCATACCAAAGCCAGAGTGCAAAAATCAAAAATAACCCACCCGAGGCAATATCAATATAACTGCTTGAGCGTTGATATAGGTTTTTAATCTTGGGCCGGGAAATCAGCAACATCAGCAAGCTGAAGGTAATGAAAGTTTGCAGCGGAATAATCACTGTCAGTTGAGCCTTAAGGTACTGTGAGGCCGTTGAACTTAATGCCAGTGAAAATACACTGCTAAAATAAATCAATGTCTTGGGGTTAGACAGATTGGTGAATAAGCCCAATGTGAAATAGCTTTTTGGCTCATTCATTGCCTTGCTATCATCAGCTGTTTGATGCCGATTTTTAAAACTTTGCCAGCCTCCACTTAGCATGGCCCACCCCATTTTTGCCAGAAACAGTCCACCCACTATCATTAGTAACTGCTGAATCCAGGGAAATTGGTTTATTAAGACCGTGAAACCGGCCAGCGTTAATACCACCCATACCACAATGCCGACTGAAATCCCGGCAATAATCTTTAAGGCATTGGTTCGTGTGGTCGAGGCTGCACTTTTCGCAATAAGGAGAACATCTGGACCTGGGCTTAGTTGAGCAACAAAATGAAGGAGACAAATGGTAAAAAGCAAAGACATTCAAATCTCATCTCTGTATAAAAACTGATTATAACTTTGCTTCAAAGAATGAGAAAGTTCCCATAAAAAAGCCGAATCATCGGATTCGGCCTGAAATATTCAGCAGTGTGTCCTAATCTTTTTTTGGACCGACATCTTTCATTCCAATTTTTTTGGCATCGGGGGTCACTTCGCGTGCTTCACCATCAATAATCGTTGAGTCACTACGTCCTTGCTGGTTTTGCATATCCTGCATTTGACGCATCAGCTCAGAAAACGGGTTTTGACCTTGAGGGCTGCCCATATCCCCCATCATACCACCCATCATTTTTTCCATCATGGCCTGTTGACGTTTCATCATCACTTTCATCATGGCAACCTTAAAGGCTTGCTGAACAGGTGGGATCAGCATCAATAGCGCCAACACATCCGTAATCAGGCCTGGAATTAACAGGAAAAAACCTGCCAGAATTTTAGGCAAATTCGACGATAATGCAGGATCTGCACTCATTTGTCCCATTTGCATCTGCTGCATTTGTGGCATAACTCCCGCAGAATATTTGCGGATCATGTTCATGCCTATAAAAAACGCGGCAATAAACCAGAAAAATACGTACCACATGCTCCCGACGAGGTCACCCACGCCAATCCACACAAATACTTCGAGGATTAAGCCTGCAAGGATAATAAGAAATAATTTCATGAAAATTAATCTGATCTCAGTTCAATAAATATTAAGATGCCGTAATCAACTGCTTCATCAGGATCAAGCTTTTTTGATACGCTTATGTAACAATATGGGCATTATTTTAGTTTTAAAGTGCAGGCATGTCATTAATTATCGGGATTGATCCCGGCTCACGTTTAACTGGCTACGGAATTATTCAAAAAGAAGGCTCAAAACTGACTTTTGTCGATGCAGGCACCATCAGAACTGAAACAACAGAAATGCCTGAACGCTTAAAGCGGATTTTTGCGGGTGTAGAGCGTATTGTTAAATTTTATGGGCCAACTGAGGCGGCTGTAGAACAGGTCTTTATGGCGCAGAACCCCGACTCTGCTCTTAAACTGGGCCAAGCTCGTGGAGCAGCCGTTGCAGCACTGGTCAACCTGGACCTAAAAGTCGCTGAATATACAGCGCGGCAAATTAAACAGTCGGTAGTGGGCTATGGGGCGGCAGATAAAGAACAGGTACAGATGATGGTCATGCGGATTCTTAACTTGACCATTAAGCCCCAGCAAGATGCTGCCGATGCGCTGGCTGCTGCAATTTGTCATGCTCATGCTTCAGGCAGCATGAGTAAAATGGCAGTACTGAATGCACTCGGCGGGATGGCACGTGGACGTAGTCGGGTCAGCAGTCGTCGCCGTTAAACTTTAACTTAAAATCTAAAAAATCTTGAATATCCAAGCTATTTATATCTAAAACATGCCACTGAACTTCGGTTAAGTCTGCACCTAATGCTTCAGTCAGGCTTAGCTGGAGCATTTTCTGAATGATCTTTTCTGGGCCTAATATTATCACTTTGACTTAGCCGGTAGCTAAACTTCCGATATGGTCTTTCAGGTCCAGTTCAGTCACCTGCTGTTCAAACCAGCGGCAAATCCTATCCCCTTAAAATCACCAATCAGTGATTTTTGAGGCTGGCATTTTAGTGTTCTTCCCGGTTAATAACTTGATAAATCGTGTGCTTCATCTCCTGGGCCTGCAAACCGCGTTCCCCGGTTTGGGCCAGACTGTCTCCTGCTAGAGCATGCAAAGTCACTATGTCATGTAAACTGAGCTGATCGGCAAACTGCGCTTTCAGACTGGCAATCATACCTGCCAAGACATCTCCCATACCTCCGGTGCCCATCCCGGCGTTGCCAGCGGTGCAAATATAAAGCTGATCTTCCAGAATCAGGCTACCTGCACCTTTAAGTACCCATTGACCCTGATACTGTTTTTGCAGCTGCCAGATTGCCTGTATACGGTCTGCTTCGACTTGATCTGTATGACACCCCAGTAAAGTGGCTGCCTCGCCGGGATGTGGTGTGGCATAGGTTTTATGATTTAAACTTTGGGGCTGTCTGGCCAGAAACCATAATGCGTCTGCATCCAGCACAACTTCAACATCACTTTGCTGAAGCAAATCAAACCAGGCGGTATATTGCTGTTCTGCCCATAGATCACGCCCTAGCCCCATACCAAAACAGACTGCATCAGCTTGCTGTAGTAGAGCTGCTCGCTGCTCTTGATTGAGCGCATTGATATCACGCACCATGATATTCGGTGCACGTGCTAAAATCGCTGTATGATGTCTGGCATTACAGATCACCGTCACTTTACCTGCTCCGGCCACAAAGGCCGCTTCGGCCGCCATCATCACTGCACCGCCCATATCGGCATGTCCACCAATCACCAGAACATGACCATAACTACCTTTATGACCAAAGGCTTCGCGCTTCGGCAAATAAATATCAGTAGGTGCAAGCTGTGCCAGTGCTTGAAGCTCAGAATCGGCAGGAATGACCGGGATCAGCTCAACCTTGCCACTATATGCTTTGCCTTTTCCAGTAAATAATCCGGCTTTTAAACCTAATACGGTGAAACAGTAATCGGCTTTGACGGCAACAGGCAAAGGCTGTCCGGTATTGGCGTGCAAACCGCTGGGAATATCAATAGACACTTTAAATCCGGGCTGCTGATTGATCTTCTGAATAATATGCTGCCAGTTTGTATCCAGTTTTCGGTTCAGGCCAATACCAAATAAGGCATCCACATAAGCCTGATATTCTTTTTGAAAATTAAAATGGTGATAAATTTGTAGGCCCGCTTGCTGACTTTCCTGAACAGCGTAGTGCAGTTCTTGAGAGGGACCCGCTTCGGCAGCATAAATGTCTACCTGAAACCCAGCCTGTTTTAAATACTTTGCCACCAGATAACCATCACCGGCATTATTACCCTGCCCGCAACACACTGCAATTGTTCGGATTTTTTGAGTCTCGAATAAAGCAATCAAGCGCTGACTGATCAGCCAGGCGACCTGCTGCATTAAACCATACGCACTATTTTGCCGGGCAAACCAGCGCTGCTCCCATGCTTGTACATCCTGGCTATGGTAAACTGGAGACTGCATTTTTCCTTCCCTGCTTCTGGTTTATGACTACACCCACTTCTCAAGCGCAAATACCAGTTTATCAGCATGATCCTGGCGAACTCAAAGCCTGGATCAAAGCGCAAGCACGAGAACTGGGCTTTTCTGATTGTGTCATTGCCAAACCGGATGCTCAAGCAGAATTAGCACGTCTGCAAGAATATCTAGATCGTGGTTATCATGGCGACATGAGGTTTCTGGAAGACAATCTGGAGAAGCGCGCCAACCCCGCATTACTGGTTCCAAATACCAAATCCATCATTTGTGTGAGAATGGATTATCTGGTGGAGGTTCCTGAGCCGCGCATGGTTCCGTTTGCACCCAATTCCGCCATTATTGCCCGTTATGCACGGGGCCGTGACTATCATAAAACTATGCGCGGACGGCTAAAAAACCTGGCAGCCAAAATCCGTGAAAAAGTAGGTGAATTTGAATCGCGGCCTTTTGCTGACTCCGCCCCTATTTTTGAAAAATCTCTGGCTGAAAGCGCAGGTATGGGCTGGACCGGAAAACATACCCTGCTGATCCAGCAAAAATCCGGCTCATTTTTTGTTCTCGGTGAACTGTTTAGCTCACTTGAACTGCCTTTTGATGAACCTGCAACCAAGCATTGTGGCTCCTGTAGCGCATGTATTGATATTTGCCCCACTCAGGCTATTGTAGAACCTTATATGCTAGATGCACGGCGCTGTATTGCCTATTTAACTATTGAGTATAAAGGAATTATTCCTGAAAACTTAAGACGTGGAATTGGTAACCGGGTCTTTGGCTGCGATGATTGCCAACTGATCTGCCCATGGAACAGCTTTGCCAAGACTACTTCCGTGGAAGATTTTTATCCGCGACATGGGCTGGATCAGCTTAGTTTGCTGGAGCTATGGAACTGGGATGAAGCCACTTTTTTAAGTTCAACCGAAGGCAGTCCAATTCGCCGGACGGGCTACCAGAGCTTTATGCGTAATATCGCCATCGGCCTTGGGAATGCACCTTTTAGTGCAGCTATTTTACAGGCCTTAACTGAACGGCGTGATTTGCATGATGAGCTTGTGCAGGAGCATATCGATTGGGCCATTCAAGAACAACTGATAAAATCACGATAATTTTCAATTTTTACTTCGGTTCACACTTTTCCGTCAAAAGCCTTACACATCTTTCCTTCAAGCTGTGGCATAAAAAAAGACAGACGGATATTAGACCGGAGGTGAATATGCAAAAATCATCTAAAGATCAAAATCAGGAACAGTTGGACCAACTGCAAGAGCAGAAGCAGCAACAGCAGCCACAACAAGGTCCACTTAACTCCCCAAAAAACAATCAGCACGAACAGGATGAGCGTGTCTTGGACAAGCAACATCGTACGGATTTACAGAATCAGAATATTCATGGAAATCATCGCGAATAATCTCCAACTTAACAGTCCAATGCAAAGTCCACCTTGTGTGGGCTTTGTTTTTTCTATAAGGTCATATTTTGCTAATGAAGCTACTCTAAGTTTTACTTAAGATGTAAGAATGATAAATCATATGGATAGATCCAAGGACAAAAATATGAGTACTCACCAGCCTTTACGGAATGATTGGTCACGAGAAGAGATAGAAGCCCTGTATCAACAGCCTCTTATGGACCTTTTATTTCAAGCCCAGCGTACCCATCGTGAATATTTTGATGCCAATAGCATCCAGGTTAGTACCCTGCTTTCCATTAAAACCGGAAAATGTCCTGAAGATTGCAAATACTGTTCTCAGTCAGCGCATTATGATTCTAAACTTGAAGCTGAAAAACGTATTGCAGTTGAAAAAGTCATTCAGGAAGCCAAAGAGGCCCTAGCTTCGGGCAGCTCACGCTTCTGTATGGGCGCAGCCTGGCGCAATCCGCATGAACGCGATATGCCTTATGTACTGGAGATGGTTCGCGAAGTCAAAGCACTGGGGCTGGAAACCTGCATGACTTTGGGCATGTTAAATGCCTCTCAGGCTGACCGTTTAAAAGAAGCGGGGTTGGATTATTACAACCATAATCTGGATACTTCTCGTGAATACTATTCCCATATTATCAGTACTCGTAGTTTTGATGATCGCCTGAATACCCTGGATCATGTTCGTGGAGCAGGTCTAAAAGTTTGTAGTGGCGGGATTGTCGGGCTGGGCGAAAGCCGCAATGACCGTATTGGCTTATTGTTTGAGCTTGCAACCTTACCTATTCATCCGGAGTCTGTACCGATTAATATGCTGGTACCGATTGAAGGCACACCAATGGCAGATGTCGAGAAACTAGATGTTATTGAATGGATTCGCACCATTGCCGTAGCACGTATCCTGATGCCAAAGAGCTATATCCGTCTTTCAGCTGGCCGTGAATCTTTAACTGATTCCGATCAGGCGTTGGCTTTTATGGCAGGTGCCAATTCGATTTTCTCGGGTGAGAAGTTATTGACGACCCCAAATACTGCCAAAGGCCGTGACCAGCAGCTTTTTGACAAACTGGGACTCGTTGCCGAACAGCCTAAACCAAGTATCCGCGCATTAGCCACCGATGCTATGGCTACTGGGGCCATTGCCAGCGCCTCATAATTCTTTCCTGTTATTCAGAACTCACCGTCGCAAAATTATGGGCGGTGATCAAAATTCCGTAGCTTGCATTCAGATAGTCTCCTATTCGAACCTGATCAACACCATTGGCATGATAGACAGTCAGTTCTTGGGATAGCGCATCATAATGAAAGGAATCATAACAATCTTGATGCAAGCTCAGCCAGTGTAAAGTATCTGCTAAATTACTATCGACAATATATGTTTGTGCATAGAAATCTTTGGCCATTTTCTTCCGCTATCCGTTAAATTTTTCACGATAATTTTAACGGATATATATTCATGCACAAATAAAAAGTGAGCTGAAGCTCACTTTTTATATTTTTTATGCTCTTATCTTTAGTCTTTACAAGTCCCACACTTGCGACACTCCCGATCTGCCCCGATTTCCTCCATTTGCTGGTATTCATAAATGTGTAAACAAAATAGTTTTCTTAATAATTGAAGCATCTTAAAACTCCTTTCATTATTTTTTATAGGCTTCTTTGAATTATCTCCTCCTGAGATAAAAAGATTTTAATGAAAAATCTCTTACTATTTATTAACATAATTTCTTGCTTTGTAAAATACATTTTGTCCACTTTTTAATGTTTAAATCACTTGTTTAATACCGCTTCAACTTAAAGCTCAGACCAGACCCTGTTGGCAGTTCCTATTTAGATAACCACAGTCCCCCAATTGACTAAAAAAAAATGCCCTTCAAGAAAAAACTGAAAGGCATTTTTAGCTTAAAACCTTGCGCTAAAACCAGATGACGACATTTCTCCGATCTATATTTCTTAAAGGCTTCTTAGCGATGCAGATTAAAAGTAGATTGCTCAGGTTGTGATCAATGCATTCAACCTCGAAAGGCTGCTTCAATTGCTGCAACATCAATTTTCTTCATCGTCATCATTGCATTAAATGCCCGCTTGGCAGCCGTACGGTCAGAGCTGGTAAATGCTCGCGTTAAAGCAACCGGTGTAATTTGCCATGAAATCCCCCACTTATCCTTACACCAACCGCAGTCACTTGCCTGACCTCCATTACCGACAATTGCATTCCAGTAACGGTCAGTTTCACTTTGATCTTCAGTAGCGACTTGAAATGAAAAGGCTTCGTTATGCGTGAATGCAGGCCCACCATTAAGTCCAACGCATGCAACACCCAGCACGGTAAATTCAACAGTCAACACATCTCCTTCTTTTCCTGCAGGATAGTCTCCAGGGGCGCGATGAACCGCACTGACAAAAGAGTCCGGAAAGGTCTCAGCATAAAATTTTGCGGCCTCCTCAGCATTGTCATCGTACCAAAGGCAGATAGTATTCTTGGCTATATTGATCATTTCATCTCTCCTATAGAGATCAGGACATAGACTATTTTGCATGATTTTAAAGCCCTGCAGCTATCAGCCTAACCAAATTAGTACCGCACATTTGCTATATGTTACGCAAATCTGAATTGACTTTCTGATGATTATTTTTATAGTGAATCGAGCTTACGGAAGCACTTAAGCCAGCGCTGATCATTGCCCTAAAGCGAATGAACCACAGGATATTTTGAATCTTTCCGATGGTAATTTATTTTTTAATTTGATGTGAATCTAAACCAGTGGCTTTGTGGCAATAGGCAAGCGCTAGAAAATGACATGTGGCAGCCATTCATAATCTGCTATACATCCAATCCTAAAATAAAAAAGAGCCTCATTTGAGGCTCTTTTTTTGACTAGAATCTAGTTATGCATTAGTTTCAGCTGGAATTTTTGGATAGCTTACGCCGCCCATCTGTTCAGCGATACGAAGTACTTGGCAGCTATAACCAACTTCGTTGTCATACCATACATAAGCAGTTAAACGGTTACCTGAAGTAATAGTCGCTTGCGCATCAAATACACCTGCCGTGCGCGAACCGATAAAGTCAGAAGATACAACCTCTGTAGAGTTTGTATAACCGATTTGACCTTGAAGGTTAGAATTAATTGAAATTTGACGAATGTATTCATTTACTTCATCACGATCAACTTCTTTATCCAAAGTCAGGTTCAAAATAGCAAGAGATACGTTCGGAGTAGGAACACGTACAGAGTTACCTGTCAATTTACCTTGAAGCGCTGGAAGTGCTTTCGCTACTGCTTTAGCAGCACCAGTTTCAGTAATAACCATGTTCAGCGTTGCTGCACGGCCACGACGATCCGCTTTATGGTAGTTGTCAATTAAGTTCTGGTCGTTTGTGAACGAGTGAACAGTTTCAACATGACCATTTAATACGGTGTATTTGTCATGTAACACTTTTAGCGTTGGAGTGATTGCATTGGTGGTACAGCTTGCAGCAGAGATGATCTTGTCTTCATCAAGAATGTCAGCCTGGTTCACACCAAATACCACGTTCTTCATATCACCTTTACCAGGTGCAGTCAGAATTACGCGAGCAACGCCCGAGCATTGCAAGTGCTGAGCAAGACCTTCAGCATCACGCCATTTACCGGTGTTGTCGATCACAAGTGCATTTTCAATGCCGTAAGCAGTGTAATCTACTTCAGACGGATTTGATGCATAGATCACTTTGATGAACTGACCATTTGCAATGATCGCTTCGTTCTCTTCATCTACAGAAATTGTGCCTGCAAACGGACCATGGATAGAATCACGACGTAATAAAGACGCACGTTTTTCCAGGTCACCGTCAGATGATTTACGAACCACTATTGCTTTCAGATTCAAGCCACGACCAAGACCTGACTGGCTGATCATCAAACGTGCCAGGATACGGCCGATACGACCGAAACCGTAAAGAACGACATCTTTCCCTTCAACAGAAGTAGCACTGCCTTCAAGAGATTTCACGGCATCTGCAACAAAGGCATCAATATCGCCGCCTTTTTCTTTGTATTCAACAGCCAGTTTGCCTAGATCAATTTCAGCAGTACCAATGTTTTGCACTTTAACCAATGCTTCAAGAATTGGGAAAGTATCTACTACAGAAAGCTCAACATCTAATACGCGAGTACGGCGATGTGCCTTAAGAATCTGGATCACAGAACGGTTAATTAAAGAACGGCCGTAAACTGTAGCTACAATATTTTTTTCACGATACAACTGACCCATCAGGGCAATCATACGCTCCGCAAGTTCCTCACGGTTTTTCCAACGACCTTGGTGCTCTGCATGAAGGGCAACGATAGTGTCTTTACTCACAGATACGTCCTCTAATTAATTGTAAATCTAAGCATAAATTTCAAAACCTGATAATTGTAATGGAATTAGCCGCAACTTTGAATCAAAAGCTGAATAACTCTTGAGGAAAATTTCGTATATTCACTATAAATTTTAAAAATAGCTATAATTAGTCAAATGATTTTGCTTTTAAAAATAAATGAAACAGCATATTTGGCATAGAAACAACTTTTTTGTTAAATGTTGTTTATTCATTCAATCCCGATCTGAAGGGTCCACGTAGTCTGGATATTTTTCCAGATTTCGCGCCAGCGCCAGACGCCGTTTATGCTGTTCCAGCAGGTACAGTACGCCTTCAATGACCAGTAGCAATACCGCCAGCCAGATAGAAATATAAGTCAGCCATTCACCCGCCCCAATCCGCTCGCCCAAAGCCATAGACGCAAAGGCCAGCAACACAGGCTCCAAATAGCTGAGTAATCCAAAAATGACAAAAGGCAAATAACGGCTGGCCAGAATATAACTTCCCAGCCCTAATGCACTTAAAAAACCCAAAACAATGACCACCAGAACAAGGTGCTGTGCCTCAACAATCAGCTGCATGGAATCGCTATGAACAAAGCCTAAATAAATCGCAACAGGTAAGATTAAAAACAGATCCCACCAGAAACCGCCCAGATGATCAGTCTGGAATTTACGGCGCATAAAGAAATACAGCGGATACGCCAATGCAACATAGACCGTTTCCCAGGCAACTGCACCAACCCGCCAGATTTCATGTCCTACACCCAAGATAGCAAGCGCTACTGCTGCCATCTGCCAGTGTGACAACTTTTCTTTATAGATTGCACATCCAACCAGAACCATAACCAGGGGCAATAGAAAATAACCCAAAGAAACTTCCAGGCCACGCCCATTAATCGGCCCCCACAAAAACAACCAAAGCTGGGTGGTACATAGAAATGAACTAAAAAGTAACCAGACTAAAAACATCGGTTCTTTCAGAATGCGCTGAAAGATATGGCTGATATATTTTAAATCACCTGACCACCACATAAATGCAGTCAGGAATGGAATAGTGGCCAGCATTCGCCAGGCAAAGGTCTGTTCGCTGTCCAAAGGCTGCATAAACGGGGTAAAAAGATACAAGACACCAAACACCACAGATGCCAGTACTGATAATGCGATCCCTTTATACATGCTTTTAACCTATAAAACTTCAGGCATATTATAGCGATTAGTCAAAAATAAAGCTTGAACATCCCGCTATTCAACTTCCTGAATATAAGTAAAAAAATCAGAAACAGCAGCCGTAAAAAAACCATGCTTGGACATGGTTTTTATGAGCTTAACTTTTAAGGCTCAGTAGTCTGAATCTGTTTGGTTCGGATCAGATCGCTTAAGTCATAACCTATCGATTGAGCATATTGCAGATATTCATTAAGCACCTTTTGATCAAGCTGTGGATCACGTGACAATACCCACATATATTTACGCCTCGGCTCTCCAACGAGTACGGTCTGATAGTGATCATCAAGTTTTAATACCCAGTAATCGCCACGACCAACCGGTAACCAGCGGATAAACTCGGGTAAGAAGCTGACCTTGAGTTTGCTATTGTACGGGGGATTCTGAATATATGCTTCCCCTAATGACTGCATCACCTGACCATTTTTCTGGACGCAGCGGTTATCTACAGTGACGTTGCCGTTTTCATTTAAGGTATAAGTAGCCGTGACATTACGATCACACTTTTGCTGAAAAACAAGCGGCTTACGCGCCACCTCATACCAGGTTCCCAAGTAGCGATCCAGCTCTACCTTTTCAACGGTAGGCAATGGCGCTTTTTGTGCATAGGACATCGTCGCCATACCCAAACCAACCAGCACTGCACCACCCACCGCAATTTTTGCAAGTTTAAACCCCGCACGAGGGATATTTTTATTTTTCATATCTATACCTATGACACGAGTCTGATCACAATTTGTAAGCAATTTTATAAACTCACCTTAACGTGCTTCAATCCGTTTTTATGTAGCATTATGTTAGATTTATGCTTGATTTTAAGCGGACTATAGGATGAACGGTGAGTGAGTTTTAGCTCAGCATCTGGGCTTTCAGGCGTAAGATTTCATCACGAATCCTCGCAGCCTGCTCAAACTGCAAATCCTTGGAAGCTTTGAGCATTTCTTTTTCCAGCTTACTGATATGTTTAGCAAACAGTTTCGGGTCCGCCATAATATGGCGTTCATCTGCGCTAATTGCACGTGCCTGATCAGAAGCTTTTAAGGTGATTGAATCATCACTTAAGTCTTCACCCGTATCAATTTCCTTAATGACCTGACGCACAGCGCTACGCGGTGTAATTCCATGTTCTTTATTAAATTGAATCTGTTTGGTGCGACGGCGATCCGTTTCATCAATGGCTTTTTGCATCGAGTCAGTAATACGATCTGCATACAAAATCGCTTTACCTTTCAGGTTACGCGCAGCCCGACCAATCGTCTGAATGAGAGAACGCTCTGAGCGCAGGAAACCTTCTTTATCGGCATCGAGAATTGCAACCAGAGACACTTCCGGCATATCCAGACCTTCACGTAGCAGGTTAATGCCGACCAGTACATCATAAACACCGGTACGCAGCTCATGAATAATTTTGACACGCTCCACGGTATCAATGTCTGAGTGTAGATAAGCCACCTTCACCCCATATTCTTTTAAATAAGAGCTGAGATCTTCGGCCATGCGTTTGGTCAAAGTCGTTACCAGCACCCGTTCATCCAGATCTTTACGCAAATTAATTTCAGACAATACATCATCGACTTGAGTCAGCACCGGACGAATTTCAATTTCCGGATCAATCAGACCTGTCGGGCGCACCACCTGCTCGACAATCTGCTGGGATTTTTCCAGCTCATAACGTGCAGGCGTGGCACTGACATACACCGTAGCAGGAATAATACGCTCCCACTCTTCAAATTTCATTGGGCGATTATCCAGTGCACTTGGTAGACGGAAGCCATAATTCACCAGATTTTCTTTACGGGAACGGTCACCTTTATACATGGCGCCAATTTGCGGTACAGTCACATGTGATTCGTCAATAATCAGCAAGGCATCATCGGGAATATAATCAAATAAAGTTGGAGGTGCTTCGCCTGCCGGACGACCGGACAAATGCCGAGAATAGTTTTCAATGCCATTGGTATAGCCGAGCTGCTGCATCATTTCCAGATCATAACGGGTACGCTGCTCAATCCGCTGTGCTTCAAGCAGCTTGTCATTTTCACGGAAAAATACCAAACGTTCTTTCAGTTCTTCCCGAATCGTCTCAATGGCTCGTGCCAGATTGTCTTTAGGCGTCACATAATGACTTTTTGGATAGATCGTAACCCGTGGCACTTTACGGATCATTTTTCCGCTTAAAGGATCAAACCAGCGAATCGAGTCAACTTCATCATCAAACAGTTCAATACGGATAGCATCCTGATCCGACTCTGCCGGGAAAATATCGATGATTTCGCCGCGAATCCGATAAGTACCACGTAAAAATTCAAGCTCATTACGGGTGTATTGCATCTCGACCAGTCGGCGAATAATATCATCGCGGCTGATCCGGTCTCCTTCTACCACATGTAGCAACATGCTCATATAGGCATTCGGATCACCCAAACCATAAATTGCAGAAACCGAGGCGACAATAATCGCATCACGGCGTTCCAACAATGCACGTGTGGCAGAAAGACGCATCTGGTCAATATGGTCATTAATGGCCGAATCTTTCTCGATAAATGTATCGGAAGATGGTACATAGGCCTCAGGCTGATAATAGTCATAATAACTGACGAAATACTCAACCGCATTATTCGGAAAAAATGCCTTAAATTCCCCATAAAGCTGTGCCGCCAGTGTTTTATTATGTGCCATGACAATGGTCGGACGCTGGGTACGTGCAATCACATTGGCCATGGTATAGGTTTTACCAGAACCTGTTACTCCAAGCAGAAGCTGATCGTGATAGCCCTGTTCAATTCCCTTCACCAGCTTTTCAATGGCTTGCGGCTGATCACCCGCAGGTTGATAACTGGTCACTAGTTCAAAGGGCTTTTTATCACTCATAGCTTCAATAAATTCACTGCGGATATCGATGCAATTTATTATGAGGGCAAATCTGAATTACTCAATCCCTGGCCAGGTTTCTGTTGAGTAAATAAAACAATATTACTATTCATTATTGGCTAGCACTTTAATCACGATCTCGTTTGACAGATCATCAAAAAAAATTGAAATTATGAAAGTAATATCTACAAAATCATAAGAAATAGACAAAAAATGAAAGATCAAGAATATCGAGAAATCGCTTCTTAGATTAGCATTTGAAGTGCAACACCATGTTGTTGCCATAATACCTGACTCGGACTTTTAAAGCCGAGTCTTTTTCTTGGACGATGATTCAAGCGTTGAGTAATTTCTGCAATATATGCATCCG